>JAAFHL010000204.1 GCA_013298365.1 Bacteroidota bacterium
TGAATATTTGATGGAAACTAATTGCCAGCCTTCCCAATTTACCGTAACCTGAACATTGTATTCATCTTCCGAAGCTGCATCAAATGTTCCATTTTCATTATCATCTTCCTTAAAAGAAAATAAGACAAGTGATTGATTTGTACCTGATTGCCCGTATAATAAGACATTGAAATACAAGTCATCAGGGTTGTTTGTGAGGGCAAAACGAGGCGAAGTTCCGTATGCAGTTGCAGGAAAATCAACCAAGCCTATAAGCCAATCCCAATCTACTGTACCCGCCATATTGAAGTAACTATTTGCTTGTGGGGTAAATGCGTCAGTTTTGATTTTGAAATCCATGTTTGCACCACTTTGCCTAAAAATCGTCCATTTTGGATTTACGCCCGTTTCAAAATCGGCAATCAAAAAGCCTGGATTTGCTTTTGTACCTTGAATCGTAATAGGTAATTCAAAAGTATCGAGGACACCCAGAACTGTCAATTTTGCTGTACAGTTTTCGGCTTTGAACATAGGGAAAACAGTAGTAGAACCATTCCAAAGACTTGTAGAAGCGTCTATCAACTTCGATTTTCCTGTAATTACTTTTTGGGCTTTTGAGGTTGCACCTGTAATTGTGATAGTCCAATCACTCAATTTGCTGAATCTTGCCGTAAAATGCGCCGTTTCTCCTTGCGAAAAATCTATGGCATTTTTGCTCGCTGCAAATGGCTCTAACATAGAAAATGTACCGTTAAGGTCTTGCAAATCAGGACCTTCAAAATCCATTTTTTCACGATTGCAAGCGATGAGTGTGAGTAAGATGATGAATAGAAAATGTATGTTTTTCATAATGTTTGTTTTTCTTGGTTCTCGCAGATGAACGCAGATTTTTGCAGATGTAGAAAGTGTAAAAATAATGTACAACTTTACACTTTCAACTCTCCACTTTCAAATTAAAAAGTCATGTTATAAATAATCAACAACTGGTTAATATTGTAATTATCAAACTTTTTCAAATTGTTTTGATATTGAAACTGCTGATAAAAAGTGCCTAAATAAATATTCTCGGTAAAACGAAAACGTAAACCTGCTGCATAAATGTTTTGCTTAGTATCTACATTATAGTCAGCAAAGTCCAAAATTTCGCCGTATTTGTTGCGGTCTGCGGAATATTCATTTCCTTTTCCATTCAACAGCATTGCACCACCCAAAATATCAAATTGTTTGAAAAGTTCATACGAGATTCCCGCATTGATATTTGTAGAAGTCAAATCAATTTTTTCATAATCCAAATCGCTTTTGCGTGTTGTATTTTGCATCGCAAAACCACCTGTAATTTTGAATAAACGCTTGGATTTAAGCATTTTATCTATATTCAAGGTAGCATCTACTTTGTTGAGCAAATAACTTTTCAAGGTTTTTGTACCTTGTCCTCTGATTTCCCCCAAAGTGTAATTTTCTGCATTTACAGAAAACCACTCTTTTGGGTGCGCATAATTGATTTGTGCGTATATTCCTTGTCGATTAAAAGTTGCCATTCCATACGGTAACACATTGTTAATGATGGGATTATAAGCCATTAAATTACTACTAATTGAAGTATTGTAAATATTTTCATTTCGCATTACATCAAATAATGTCAAAGAACGAACTCGCTGATCATTGCCATAACGATTGTAATAATCGGACAAAGCCGTATGATTGATGCGTTTTGATTGCGCACCCGCACTTCTAAAATCGGGACCTACATTCAAATATCCTATTTTTACAAAGGACTTATTCTTTTTTGAAGTAACTGTAAAAGAAGCATTTACGAAAAAATCTTGCAAATCTGGTGCTAAGGTATCTCTTGTATATCCCTGCATTGAATTGCCAATTTCTGCATCTGCCCGCACATTCCAATTTTTGATGTCTGTATTATACGCAAGCGTTCCCGATTGAACCCTGTTATTAAACGCATTACTATCCAAAACAGTTCCCACCACATCAAAAACATTTGTATAATGATAGGCAAGACGCAAATTTTTGCTTTGAATAAGTTGCACATTGCCGCCCCCAAACAATCTTTCTGGCACATCAAAGAAATTGGTCATATTCATTCTTGTAACAAAGCCATTGAAGGTAATTTCCTTCACATATTTGGCAAAATTGAATCCAAAATCCACAGATGCGCCCTGTTGCCGCCAAGTATTTTTGATGTAAAAACGCTCATAATCAACAATATCTGATTGCAAAGAAAAAATATCAGGATTTCTCAGCAACCTATCTTCATTGTGATTATACAAAGTAAAAGGCGTTTGTTTGAGGTTGATATCGCCCACTTGATAACGCAGCACATTGCCAATGACACCTTTTACCCAAAGCTGTCGCACATCAAAGGTAACGCCACTGCCCCAAAAGCCGCCATAAGCATTTTTGATACGAATCATGCCCATGATTTCAGTACTTTTGTTGGGAGTGATATTTACGCCTAAATCTATCAACGAATAGCCGCCACTATTACGTTTGACACTTGTTGTGTCTGGCAAAGAATCAGAAACAACTAATTGATTATTAGAAATATAAGTCCTTGCGCCACCAATGAAATCTACTTTCTTGGGCGTTTGTGCTATGCTGCAATGTGTTGAGATGAGCAGCAATGACAAAGAGATAAAAGCTATTTTGTATATGAATTTTGTCATGTTTTTAGAAAAATATTTTGATTTCAGCCGTTGTTTCTGAACCTTTGTAATGGTCTAGTGGAAAACTACTGTCATTGTATCCAAACCAACGCTGGCGAAGGTATAAACCTGCATTTTTGTTCATCATAATGTCCAGACCTGTGGCAAGTCCCCAACCTGTCTGATTTTTGGGACGGCGTGTTACTTGATTTACCCTTGTATCATAATTGGCAATAATTCGCTCGTAGCCTACATAGTTTGTCCACATCACTTTGGGCATAATTCTGTAATAAAATTCTGCTTGATGATAATAGGTTCGTAGATAGGCTTTTTCGGTAAAAACGGTAATAGGTGAAAAATTCTTTTGTAAAGAAGCCAAAGTCAAAAGATAATACACGTAAAAATCTTTTTTCAAGATTTTAGTATTATATTTCATGTTTAACTCCATTGTATTGAAACGCTTCTTATTCAAAGGTTTACCGGTTCCATCTACATCTGTGAGGCTCAACGTTTCAAAAACACCTCTATATACTTTGGTCAAATTGCCGTAAGGTCCTACGCCACCCGGAAATCCCCAACGCCAAAAACGAGACAAAGTCAAGTTATTCGTTGGGTGAGAATACGTAACTTGCGAGGAAATATTTTCTATCTCTTCGGAAATAGAATGTCCAATCGTAGCTTTCAATTTTCCTATCTTAAACTCTGTATTTAACTCAATCCCTCTACGATTATTGGTC
The DNA here is from genome assembly GCA_013298365.1 of Bacteroidota bacterium. GTDB lineage: Bacteria > Bacteroidota > Bacteroidia > J057 > J057 > JAAFHL01. Next base: position 3,377 of record JAAFHL010000204.1, read on the forward strand.
ATTTGCCCAACTTGCACCATGCTGCTCGCAAAAGGCACTAACAATAACTGCGAACCCTCGGCTGTGCCAGAAGGATTTGCTTCTCTGATAGAGGAGTTCCAAAAAACGGAATTATTATTAATAACTCTGGGACTGATTTGATAGGCATGAATTTCAAGGGGAATACCTGTATATTGCTTAGGAAATTGGACTTTTAAATCAAGGGCTTCGCCCCAACCTTTGTCATAAATTTTACTGTAAAATCTCCCCATTCCCACTTCGCCTTCTATTTTTATTTTTTTTATGTTGAATAAAAAATTTAAGGTGTGAAGGTTAAAACCTAATGACTCATTTTTCACACTGTCACTTGACGTATTACTATTAAAAGTATTGTAACTGATATAGTTATCTTTAAAAGTCTTTTTGATTCTGCCACCAATAGAAGCATTAGGGATTGGCGCAAAGCCACCGTTTAGCTGTGTTTTTCCATACATAAATGCCCCTGAAAAACCCTTTGGTAAATCATTTCCTTCCAAAATAATACCTTGAAAAGCCTGTTGTCCCCACCTTGTATCTTGATTCAATGAGCCATTGTTATAGAAATCTTCATAGCGGCTGTTTACAGCTTTGGTATTTGGATCCCAAGGATTTCTTTCAAAAAGGCTGTAACGATTATAGCCCCTGTTGGTATAAAAAGTAAAAGGCGAAAGAGAATACCAGTTTATACCACCTGCCAAGACCTTGAAATTGCCGACACTTGTGGAATGTGTACCTGTAAGGCTCACGCCAAGGTTTAAGCCTTTTACATTTTCAACCGTACCGTTTCCCATCATAGGCGACCACATAAAAAAGTCGGTAGAGAAATTGGTTTTATCGCTAAGTTTGCCTGCGATATTGAGCGATAATTGCGGGATTTGGCTATCATCTCCCACAAAAATGCTTCGTGGATTGTTTTTGAGTTCGGGATATGGATCGCTAAGATTACGCACATTTGTCATGAAGCGATAATATCCTGAAATAGAGAAGTTTCGGAGTTTAGGCAAGCGTTCTTTGGGGAAAACACCATATAATAGTTCTTTTTTGTGGGAACTTGTGTCTATATTTTCGGGAACGTATTGCGCAAGCAGCTCAAAACTACTGATGAGAAGAAATATGAGTAGTATTTGTTTCATTATTTTTTCATAAATTTTACCACTAAGTCACTAAAGAACCTAAGGTAGAACACAAAAATGTGGCTTATTCATTGGTAGAAAAAGACTTAAAGTCGTAAATTTTCGGTTGTACAAAACGAGCTTGTGGGTCGTTTGCATTGCGAGGTGAGACATAAAAAGGAATATTTGCATTGGCAGTTTTTTCTTTTGTACTTACTGTAACAAAAAGACGATAAGCCCCTTGTGTGGCTGGCGCACGAAATTGTATCTTCGTTTTTCCATTTCCTTTTATCAAACCACCTATTGCTTCTGCCTCTCTTTCGGCATCTCCCCCCTCTTTTTTGTCATCACTCTCTTTCAAAATCTCCCAGTTATAGGTCAATTTCTCATCGCCCTCATAAGCTATTTCTACCACCGCCTCATTTATTTCTTGCGCCTTGATAGAAATGTCATTTTCTGATTGCTGACCATTAATGCTAACTTTAAGCAATTTTGGGCAAGGATTTGCAGGCTTTTTCCCTGTCCAAGCATATTCAACCGCATCTACGGTTTCGGTTGATTTGCCCTCTTTATTAAACATACCATACCAAGTTGCCGTATATTCTTGTTTAAATCCCCACAAAAAGACGTAAGAACCCACACAATAGGCACTATCACCCTTGATAAATTGTGTGTAACGATTGTAATAGCTTTCCGCTTTTTGGTTACTTGTTTGCTCTATGGAAGTTCCCCATTTCGTTTTTTGCACCTCCCAATGCCCATTTGGTCCCCATTCTGTAATCATATAAGGTCCCGCCCAGCCGTAATTTCGGAGATTTTTTTTAACATTGCCAATATCGCCATACGTATTGATGCCGTAAATGTCAATATCTGGTGCTTTTGCTTTTATGAGTTGTACCTCCAAAGAATCTAAACCTGCCGTTACAGTGCTTGTAGGGTGGTTTGGGTCAATTTCATGAATCATTTTGGCAATGTCTTGAATTGCATCCCACACTTTGGTGTTTGAATAGTTCAAATCCACCTCATTTCCCACGCCCCACAGCAATAAAGCAGGGTGGTCTTTGAATTTTAGGACTGCGTTTTTGAAGCCATCTAATTGTTTTTGGACATTTGCTTTGTTATTGTAGTCAAAACCATGTCTTTCATGTTGCACCCATAAACCTAACATAACAGTTAGTCCTCTTTTGTGGGCTTCGTCCAAGATGGTTTGCGCATCATCTAAGCCCCATGTTCGGATAGAATTGCCACCTATTGCGACAACTTCGTCCATAAAAGTTTGTCCCCCTGCACCTTTGATATAATAAGGCTTATTTTCTCGCATGAGTTCCCAGCCCTTTTCGCCTTTTTGCACAGAGACTTTGATGGCTTGTGCGGAAAGCGATTGATATGCAAGTAGATAGGATATTAGAATGAATAGTATTTTGTGCATAATATTTTTTATTTCTCGCAGATTTACACAGATTAAAACGCAGATTTTCGCAAATAACTGCATAATCTCCGAAAATATGCGTCCTTTGTCTGCAAAAATCTGCGTGAAAAATACAAATAGTGATTGTTATAAATCAAAAGAAAAGCCTGATTTTTGGAATTTTTGGAATTTCCTTTGGTCAAACTTATAAAGTGCCGCAGGTCTATGTGCCTTTCCTTTCTCCAGTTTCTTGGTATCTACCAGCAAATCCATTGAAAGCAGTTTCTTTCTGAAATTACGGGTATCGAATTTTGCGTCTAAAATCGCCTCAAATAAATGTTGTATCTGCGTAAGTGTAAAGTTTTTAGGCAATAATTCAAAGCCTATCGGTTGTCGTCTTGCCTTTTCTTTAAAACTTTTGATGGCATATACCAAAATTTCTAAATGGTCAAAAGGCAATGTGGGCAATTCCTTGATAGAAAACCACTTTGCCTCCTCTGCCCAAGAAGAAGCGTTGATGTTATAGTCTTGTGTTTTAATTAAAGCATAATACGCAACGGTTATTACTCTGCCAAAGGGATGCCTATCTACTTTTCCAAAGCTATGAATTTGCTCCATAAAAATATTTTTCAAGCCTGTGAGGTCTTGTAAAACTCTTTGTGCTGCTACATCTAAATCTTCGTCTAAATAGACTAAATCGCCAGGCAAAGCCCACATTCCTTTGAAAGGTTCAGCCCCTCGATAAATCAATAATACCTTTAGATCACCCTCATCAAAACCAAAAACCACATTATCAACCGAAAACGCTGCGTGAAAAAAGTCTTTTAAAATTTCTTGTTTGCTTGAAATAGTCATAGTTTCATCTATATTTATCTCGCAAAAATAGGATAAATTAGCTAATTTCTGATGGTTTGTTAGCATAGAAAATAAAAAAGATAAATATAAGAACTAAAATAAGGAACTTTGCAAATGCCTTACAAGCCTTGCAAAGTTCCCATTTTTATATTATTGCTTTACAAAACGCTTGTTTATTACACCATTTATGGTAGTAATTTGAAGTGAATAAATCCCATTAGTTAGGCTATTTACTTCAATTTGTCCTTTTTGTAAAGTTCCATTCAATACTTTTCTACCTGTCATATCAGTGATAATATAATCAAGGTTTTGTGTATTCAATACTTCTGGTAGTTTGATTGTCAATACATTCGCTACTGGATTTGGATAAAGTGATACCAAAGAAGCTAATGGATTTTCTACTGCTATGACTGCGCCAAACTGCACATCATCAAAATAGTAGGTTTTGCCAGTACCTGCTGCACCAAAATCGAAAAAGATAGAAGCCTTGTCGTACAGATAAGCTGCATTGAAAACGGCTGTACCTGTTGCTTCATTGTTGAAGTCAAACACAAGTGCTTCCCAAGTATTTGCTGTAGTTGTTAAGGTTTCTGTTTCTACCGATTTTGTCGGGTCTCCATGCTCTTCTACTTTCAATCTTACGGGAATACCTGCATCTGGAGAATAAACATAAACGGTCATTCTTCTTTCTGTTGCTGTGAAAGGAATGACGTTAGCAAATCCTAAAGGTGTGCCGATTGTTGTACCTGCCCAAGTTTGCGCACCGGTTGTTTTGTTAGTAATAGCAACTGTATTGGTTGGATTTACAGGGTCAGCACCCAAAACTGTTGAATTTCCGCCAAAATCTGTAACAGTATAGTTTACCGTTGTATCTTCAAATGTTACCGTCAAATCTATTTGACTCAAAACAGGACCTGTACCACCACCGGTTGTATCCATCATGACATCATCAAAATAGTAGGTTTTGCCGCTACCTGCTGTTCCAAAATCGAAGAAAATGGAAGCTAAATCATACGGATAGGTTGAATTAAATACGGCTGTACCTGCTGCTTGATTGTCAAAATCGAATACCAACGTTTCCCAAGCATTTGAAGTAGTAGTTACCGCTTCTGTTTCAACTGATTGTGTAGGCTGTCCATGAACCTCTGCTTTCAATCTTACTGGAATACCTGCATCTGGCGAATATACACGCACAGACATGCTTCTATTTGTTGCGGTAAATGGAATCACATTTGCAAAACCTAAGTTTGTGCCGATTGTCGTTCCTGCCCAAGTTTGTGCACCTGCTGTTTTTTCAGTA
>JAAFHL010000206.1 GCA_013298365.1 Bacteroidota bacterium
CGCTTACGATGGGGCAAGTGTTGAGTTTGCCTTTGTTTTTGTTTGGGATTTATCTTGTAAGTAGAAAACATCAAAATAATTAACATGATAAATTACGAAATAGATTTATTGCCTTTGCCTTTTGAGATAGAAACTAAAAAAATCCTCAAAAAAGCTGCTCAAGCACATAAAGCACTTGCCGAATTAAAAGGAGTTGCACGAACAATTCCGAATGAAGCTATTTTGGTCAATACCTTAATTTTGCAAGAGGCAAAAGAAAGTTCTGCCATTGAAAATATTATTACTACACATGATGAGTTATTTATCGCCGACTTATTTCAAGAATTAGTCAGCAGTATAGATAAGCATTATATGACCACAAGAAGATATTTAGATTCATTATGTGAAAAAGGTTTCTTAGAAAAAATTGTAATAGGAAAGTATAATTATTAATTAAATCGCCCACTTTTGAGCTTTTTGCTAGTAAAAGCAAATAACGTTTATAAAAAAGACCTTTTCTTATAAACGTTCTCAAAGTCATTTATAAAAAAACGCCTTTTTTGAAAATGACTTTGCCAACTTTCCACTTTCAACGCTACACTTTCCACTCAATATGACCATCATCATCTTAGCAGGCGGTCTCGGCACACGCCTCAAATCAGTAGTTCAAGACTTACCTAAACCCATGGCACCTGTCAATGGGAAACCATTTTTGGTGTATTTATTAGAATATGTTACAAATTTTTCGCCTACGGAAATTATTTTGTCGGTGGGATACAAATGGGAAACAATTCAAGCTTATTTTGGGAACAACCATAAAAATATTCCCATTTCTTACTGCGTAGAAGAAACGCCTTTGGGAACAGGTGGCGGTATCAAAAAAGCAGTAGAAATGGCTGTAAATGAGCAAGTTTGTATTCTCAATGGCGATACTTTTTTTGAAGTAAATCTTGCTAATTTACAAGCAGAACACCTTGCAAATCACAGCGATTTGACCATAGCCGTGCGTAAAATGAAAAAATTTGACAGATATGGCACAATTATTTTTGGAAAAGCGGGAAATATTACGAATTTTGCAGAAAAACAAGCCGTAACAGAAGGCTATATCAATGGGGGCATTTATTTTCTACGCAAATCTTTTTTATTGGAAAAAAACTTGCCCGAGAAATTTTCTTTTGAAACAGAAATCATGGAAAAAGGATACGAAGAAAACGCTTTTTTTGCTTATCAAGGCGATGAAAGTGCATATTTTATAGATATAGGTATTCCTGAAGATTATGCAAAAGCTAATGTATATTTCTCGCAGATAAACACAGATTAACACAGAAAACAGTGCTAATTATTCACTGATAACTGTTCACAGATAACTGATAACTGAATATGAAAGTAATCATTCCCATGGCGGGTAGAGGCTCAAGATTGCGCCCACATACGCTCACAACCCCTAAGCCGCTGTTACACGTAGCTGGCAAGCCCATTGTTCAACGTTTGGTAGAGGACATTGGTGCAATTTATCAAGGGGGAATTGAAGAAATTGCCTATATTATTGGCGATTTTGGCAAGGAAGCCGAAGATAATCTTATCAAAGTTGCCGAAAGTTTGGGGGCAAAAGGCACGATTTATTATCAAACAGAGCCGCTTGGCACAGCTCATGCGATTTGGCAAGCAAAAGACAGCCTCGAAGGTGAGGTGATTGTTGCTTTTGCAGATACGCTTTTTACCGCAGATTTTACCCTCGACAAAAATATGGACGGGGCGATTTGGGTGAAAAAAGTAGATGACCCTCGTGCGTATGGCGTGGTAACTTTGGACGAAAATGGCATTATCAATGCGATGGTAGAAAAGCCACAAGAATTTGTGTCAGATTTGGCGATTATTGGCATTTATTATTTCAAAGATGGAAAAGCTTTGTCAGAAGAAATCAAGTATTTGTTAGATAACAACATCAAAGATAAAGGGGAATTTCAGCTTACAAATGCCCTCGATAACATGAAAAATAAAGGGGCGAAATTTGTGCCAGGCGAAGTAAATGAGTGGATGGATTGTGGAAACAAAACAATGGTATTGGATACAAGTGCTAAAATTTTGCAATTTGAAATGGAAAAGGGCAAAAATCTTGTTTCAGAAGACGTGAAATTGGAAAATGCCTTGATTATTCCGCCTTGTTTTGTTGGCAAAAATGTGAAAATTACAAATAGCATAGTCGGACCGTTTGTGTCTTTGGGCGATAATTGTGTGGTAGAAAATTCCGTTATCAAGGATTCAGCTATCAGGGAAAAATCGGTGGTCAAAAATGCTGTTTTGAAAAATGCTATGATAGGCACAAATGCAAGTTATACTGGGCATGGAGAGTCGCCAGATATTGGGGATTTTTGTAGGGTGTAGGTTTATTAGGGTTCGGAACTTTCAAAAAGTTCCGAACCCTAAAATGCGATATACTCATTTACAATCTTTTGAAAAACACCTAAGAGTTTTGCCAAATCGCTAAGATAATACCTTTCACTATCTATATAAACAATATTTTTTTCTAATTTTAAAAAAAGCCATTCAGCTCCAGTAGTAACACACCCCCACACAATCTCTATTGGTTTTCCATGTTTTTGGTTATAAATACGTGCGCCTTCCATTTGTGCAATGCACTGCGGCAAAGCTCTTTTGAGGTCTTGGTCTTTTGCCTCTATCATACAAAAAACAGGTGTATCCAAATCATATTTCTGTTCCCCATAGCCCAAAATAAAATCACATTCTCCATTCAACTCTTTTTGGTTGTCTGCTTCTAATTCTGCGCCAGAGTAAACAGACAATCGCCCTGGATTTTTTCTTTGTAATTCCATCAAAATAGGGAAAACGATAGCTTCTGAACGAGATTTTTCGCTAAAAAAGGCTGCATTTTTCCCCATTTTTAAAGCTATTTTTAACCATTCATCTGGTTCAGATGAAACAATTTCAGGAAATAATACTTGATATTTATCATTTATTCCCAACTCTTCTCGTATTGTTAAAAACGTAAATTTACTATATGCCATACTTTTACTTAAAATTATCCCACAAATATAGACTTAATTCCCGTAATTTAGGCAAAAAAATCCTATCTTTGCAAAAAAAATCTACACATTATGTCAAATTTTAGTAGTTGGAGACTTGCCAAATTGAACAAACGCTTTGGATTGAAGCGAAAAGATGATACGCCTGTTGAATCACCATGGCAAAATACAAACAGTATTTTGTCTGAACATGACTTGTTCTTTTTAAGGAAAATGCAAGGTATGTTAAAAAATAATATCTTTTTTTGGAACGAAATAGAACTTATCCAAAATTTTATTGGACCTATTTTTTCCTGGATAGGATTCAATAGCGAAAATTCAAATATCTTTAATGAGCGCACTTTTCAGGCAGTTGTAGATGGCGAAGAACTAAAAGGTGAGCCTGATGCGATGATTGCTTCGGGGCATGATGAGCCTGAAAAACCTTTTTTTTGTTTTCACGAGTACAAAAAAGAAGTAGATTCTGATGGAGACCCCGCAGGGCAATGTCTTGCAGCAATGTTGGCGGCACAAGAGATAAATGAATACAAATATCCTGTTTATGGGATTTATGTAGTAGGGCAAAACTGGTATTTTGTTGTGTTAAAAGGCAAAGAATATCATATTTCTGCGGCATATTCTGCCGTTTCTGATGAGATTTTCGAGATTTATCAAAGGCTTTTATGGCTGAAAGATACAATTTTGGGCTGGATTGCAGCGGAAATGGAAAATGAGAAATAAATGAACCTTTTTCAGTTCTCAACCGCCAAAATTTCGTTCAGAATTTGATAAAAAATGCCTATGTGCCGTAAACTGCCCCTGCCCTATACCCTATTTTTCTTGTTTTATACTACAAAGGTACATAAAAGCCTCCATTTTTCCTATATTTTTCAGAAAAAAGAGTATCTTTGCGACTCATTTTTAACGTGCGAAAAATATGCTTCAAGAACAACTTTCAACACTTACAGAAGGCTTATATTACATCAGCGAATCGGACTATCCTTTCGAGACTCTGCATACAGAACTTTCAGGCTCGTCTCCTGAAGATTTGCTAAATGCGTATCTTGCTGCACAAGGTATTGAAAATCCGATGATTGAAAAAAGAACATTAGCAGATTTTTTTCATAATGCTGTGCGCATATATGAGGGAATGGGCGCAGATGAAATCGAAATCGCAGGTCGTTTTCAGCAATTATTAGATTTTCTTGGTGTACAGTGTGCCGGAAATATGGAAGTTTTTAGAGTAGGAAATTTGCCAGAAAAGGAAGTTTATTTGATTGGACAAAGCTGCGAAGGGGAAAATATTATTATCAGAACAAAAGTAGTAGAAACATAGGAAGCAAGTTAAGCGTTGATAATTGAGCGTTGAAAGTTAGAAGTATATAACATTTTGTTTTTTTATTTTCAATTCTCAATTTTTCATTTTCAATTTATTCCAGCTCTTTCATAGCTACTTTGCTGCCGTCATCATTCCAAGAGACACGCACTCTTTTGCGGCTTGTGTTATCCCAAGAACTAAGTCGCAAAAGGAGGGTTTTTCCTTCTCGCATCCATTCTACATTTGCTACATAATAGCCTCGAAAACTTTGTTCGCCAATTTGACAGTATTTTTCGCCAGAATTGCCTTGATAAATGGCGAAAAGGGTTTTGGCATCAGTACCTTTTATGCGCATCAAAGAAATTACTTCTTCGTAGCAGTTCCCACATTTTCCCCACCCATACGGATTCAGGGCTGTTCGTTGTTTCAAAATGAGTCCTGCCGAGCCGTCAGGAAAAGAAAAGGTATAATTATTGACCGACTCTTTACGATTTTTGCCCATTTTTACTAATTCAGATTCAAAAACCTGTCCATTTACAATGTAATATTCCGTCGTAATCGGACGAGAATTTACGCCATCTTTTTCTACAATCAGTCTTTTTACCGTATTTTTTGCCATGTCTTCATACGCAACATACTTCACAGGCTGTATCGAAAACTTGATTTCTGTGATAGATTTACTTAAATTTTCTTTTCCTAAAACGGCCATATCTGTTTCCACCGAAGTAGAGACCCATGCTGTATCTGTCAAAGTATAAATGGGATGGAAATCTAACTTATTGAAAACCGCATCAGGAATTGGGGAGGTATTGGTTTTTAAGGGTTTTTTGAAGCGAACAGTATTAAAAGTAGCAGGATTTGCTTTTTGATGTGTTGCCGAAGTAGATAAAATAGTAGTTGCTTTTTTTCCTTGTCCATCTTTGTCCACCACATCTATCATAAAACGCAGCTCCTCTAATTTTGGTAACTGTACAAATCCTAGAGCCTGTGGCGTAAACTCGACCGTAATCTTATAGCCTGTCTCCGTTTTTTCGGAAACATAACGAACACCTTTTGTAAAATCGCCCATTTTTACCTCTAATACCTGTTCCAACATTTTGTAATTGTCCTTATTATAATGGACAACCTTTCTTTGGTCGGGATAAAAACCATAATGCACCATGCCAAAATCCATTCTACATTCTCTAAGATACTCAGGTTTAGGGACATTGAGATTTTGTTCAGTAACCTTCTTTGTATCAGGATAATCAAAGTTTTTGAGGAAAGAATTGAGTCCTACCCCATTTGCATATTCGGAATAAACAGAGAAAAAACGAGGTTTTTGATTTGTACCCGTTGAGCCATAAATATATTTGGGGTGGAAATTATATTCAAAATTGGAAGGGTATGCCGAAGACGATAAAGCAAGCCAAATCTCAACATGGTCAGTTTCAAAATTATCGGTCTTATTTTCAATAATATCATCTTTTACTTCCACAATAACCGTAATTGCCTCTCCATCACAATAGATTTTTGACAAAGCACGAATGTCTTTTCTACTTTTAGCATACTCTTTACCAGAAACGATTGCAATAGTATCTGCTAAAAAGTCAGGCTTTTGCGCCAACAAAGTAGCTGGAAACAAGCAAAAAAAAATACAATACAATGCGAGAGTAATTCATGTTAGAAATGAAAATGGGGCGAAGTAACATGTCCTATGCTATATCTATTTAAAAATAGTGCAAATATCTTACAAATTGACTTGTAAAACAAAAAATATTATGTTATCAGAAATAAAAAATGCTTCATAATTTGTCAAAACTCAAAAAGAAAGCCCAAGTGTTCCGTATAAATTAGTTTGCAGTTCTTGAATAGGCAGATAGTTGTACATAGTAGCATCAGAATAGGCTTGAAACGCACGCTGAAATGCGCAATCTGCTTCTACACCAACCCTAAATATGCGTAAAAATCGCACATTAAAACCCGCATTTAAGCCTAATCCTGCCCGCATATTGCCCGTAGTATAGGAATTTTTCACATCTGTCGTCATGTCTGTAACATTGAGTTTCCCTGTCCATGTTACAGGCACAAATACACCTGGATAAAAGGTAAATCTCCTTTTTTTATCCAAACGAATGTGCATTTCCGCGCCTAAGACTCCTTTTGTATCGCTATGATTTACGCTATGCATAGCCAAATTTCCACCATTTACCGTATAAGAAAGATTACTCATACCCAATCCTACCCTAAATGCGATGTCTTTTTTGGCAAAAAAGCGGGCATTAAGGCTGTAACTTGATGAACCCGAATAGTTGTAATTACTGGACTCAGCATTTGTACCCCCTGTAGCAAAGGGTACTATACTTAGACCACTCACATTTGCAGTAAGGCTAAAAAAGCGTTGTGCCTGTAAGGGGAAAAGTACACAAGCGAATAAGAAAAGGCATAATATTCTCATATCTTAAAATAATAATAGTTGTATTGACTATTACGTAATTACAATGGAAATGTTTGCAACAAGGGCTAGCTAACACACAAAAATAGCTCATAGACGCAAATCTATGAGCTAATAACAAGTAAGTTTTCGCTATTTATTGTACATTTATTGATTCAGTACTTGTATCTCCTACTGATTTTTCAGGGACTTCTATTGCCCCAAAATCATCACTTGTACGAAGAAATTCGTAGCCACCCTTTACAGCCCCCCACACATACGCCTCTTTTTTATTGACACCTCTATCCCATGTAATCATTTTTTCCTCATCAATCAATACATTAGAGACCGTATAAGTATTTTTTCCCAAAGAACTTACACACTCTTTTGGGTTGTTATTTCCCCAAAACTGCCCATATTCGTTTTTGTGCATGGAAATATCACAGCCTTCTTTTTTCTTCAACATCTCAGGAGTCATGCTCGACAAAGGGTTTGTATTGCGCCACTCCCCCACGTAAGCTTGTGGGTTAGGAAGTTCAAAAACTTCGCTCACAATCGTAAATTTGTTGCTACGATACAAGTGATATATTCTTTGACGATAGGGTTTATCTGGCGTATCAGCTTCCGATTGCTCAATATACATCCAATAACCGTCATGACGGTGCGTCCATATAGGCTTCATTATCATTTTGACATGCAGATAATGAGGGTCAGAATTTGCTTGTTCTTCGCTGCTAAAAATACCACTAAAACGATTTGTTATGGCATATAAGTCTGTACGTTTCAGTTCTACAGATTTGAAACTCTTTGTTTGCTTTTCTTGCGCAAGGAGACCTGTACAAAGAGAAAGTAAAATAATGAATACGCTAAATGGTTTGAACATAATGGTAGAACGTGTTTTAATATTATTGACAATAATCGTAACAATATTTGTAAAAACGAAATTTTTATGGGGATAAAACCCCTATATTAACGGTAGTTACTTCTTATAAAATATAAAAATCTATGACTATTTTCGCTGTAAAAAATATTACAATAAAGATTTTGCAATGATACGTATAGCTATCTATAAAACATTTTCTTCTTTTCTGTATTATTTCTTATACATAATTTACAGCAATTTTTATGCAAAACAAACCATTTTTTTTCATATCGATAAAAAAATATACGTTTATGTAGTGTTATTAATTACGTAATATCGTATATTTATTCTTGTATAATATTTATATTTTTATAAATAAATTAGATTATTGGTATCTTTATCAGTAACTTAGCCCCTAACATTTCAACAGAAGGTATTTTTTTCTTGAAAATAAAATCCTTTTTTT
>JAAFHL010000208.1:0-1650 GCA_013298365.1 Bacteroidota bacterium
TAAGTGTAACCTATCCTGCATCAGGTATATACAGCGCAAAAATCATTGTAAGTAATAGTTTTGGGGCTGATACACTTGAACAAATGGTGAATGTAACCGTTAACCCTTTGCCATATCTTACTTTCCCAATGGATACCCTGACAGGTTGTTATGGTGATAGCTTGCAACTCAATGCGGTTTGCAACACAGGCGTTAGTTATCTTTGGTCGCCAGGAGTAGGACTCAATTCTACAACAGTCATTTCTCCCAAAGTGAAATGTACTGCGCCACGTACCTATTATCTTACGGCAATAGATGCAAATGGTTGTGAAGATACGGACACTTTGCGGGTAGATGTGAAACCCAAACCTGCAAATGTAACGGCAAATGATGTTACAGGTGCAGCTAATACCGATATTCAACTTACAGCAACTTGTTCCACAGCAGGTATTACCTATAATTGGACTCCCGCCACAAGTTTGAGCAGCACAACTATCGCAAATCCGATTTGTAATACCCCCAATTCTCGTTTGTATTTGGTAACAGTAGCAAATCAATTCAACTGTATCAAAACCGATTATGCCTTGGTTGATGTAGGCGTAACAGGCATAGATTTTCCAAATGGAAATATTGCAGCGATTGAAGCCATTTATCCCAATCCTGCCCAAGAAAATGTTACCTTAAAAGCGCAATTTTTGCAAAGTTCTATAGTTGCCATTCGTTTGTTTGATATAAATGGAAAGTTTATTCGTTCTATTTTTGAAGGAAAAGTAAATGAAGGAACATTTCAATATAACCTTGAAAGAAGTGGAGTCAGCGCAGGTGTTTATACAATTGCTTGGGAAATAGATGGCAAATTGATGACGCAAAAACTAACATTTGAATAAAGGAATACGGCACTTACCCTACAAAATAGGGTAGGTCTTGTAATATCTCACGTTTTTTCCAAACTCACAATATATCATTCATAATTCTTATTTTTTTATAAAATGCAACAAATTAGACTATTTACGATTCTATTCGTCTTTGCAGCCTTAACGACGAATCTTTCTTTTGCGCAAAGTGCCACAAAAAAAGAGTTTCAAGATGGCAGAATGTGGGTAAAAGTGAAGTCCAATCTTCATTTGACTTTGCCTACCATGAAAAATGCTAACGAGCTAAAAAACTTAGCTGATTATCCCGAATTGATGGCACTCATGCAGCAATATGATGCTACTTTTTTCAAAAAAGCCTTTGTAATGGCAGAAATGAAGGACTACTACGAAGTGCAATACACCGCATACGACAAGGCTGATGCGTTTGTTCGTGATATGGAAAAGCTTTCTTTTGTGGAATATGCAGAGAAAATCCGCTTTGCTTATCCTGATGTGATTCCAAACGATTACAATCAATTTCAACAATGGCACCTCAACAAAATTGAGGCTACTTTGGCTTGGGACATTTCTACGGGAAGCAACAAGGTAAAAATAGCGATTACAGACAATGCTATCAGTAGAGACCATGAGGATTTGGCTACTCAAATTTGGTCTAATCCAGGCGAAATTGCAAATGATGGCATTGACAATGACAACAATGGCTTTATTGATGACAAATTTGGCTATGATGTTGCCGATGACGACCCAGAAACTACGCCAAATCCAAACTTGATTGACTGCCAATCTGCCACAGGTG
>JAAFHL010000208.1:1660-7985 GCA_013298365.1 Bacteroidota bacterium
CAAGTTGTGCAGCGTCTGCCACAAACAATGGAAAAGGCGTTGCAGGCATTGGTTATAATTGCAAAATAGTACCTATTAAATGTACAGCAGATGCAAGTACAGGCATTACACATGGCTATGCAGGTATGGATTATGCGGCAGCAGCAGGTGCGCAAATCATCAATGCTTCTTGGGGTGGAACAGGTTTTTCTAATACAGAACAAAACCTGATTACTGCAGTCCACAACAGAGGTATCATCATTGTAGCTTCTGCGGGCAACGATGATAATGCTATCGCACACTTTCCATCTGGCTACAAATATGTGATTTCTGTTGCTTCAAGTGATGCAAATGACAATAAATCTTCATTTTCTTGCTATCATGATAGTGTAGATGTAACTGCGCCTGGTAGTAATGTAAAAATGGCTATTAATCAGACAACTACAAGTTATGCCAATCAAGATGGTACTTCTTTTTCCTCTCCTATCACAGCAGGTTTGTGTGGCTTAATGCTTTCGGCAAATCCCTGCCTTAGTACTGCAGAGTTGGAATATCATCTGAAAGCAAGCTGCGACCCCTTTAATAGCATGAACCTTCCTTTGTATCAAGGAAAATTAGGTGCAGGTCGTATCAATGCAAGAAAGGCTTTAGAAGCAGTTGCACCAACATCTATTCCTACTGCAGCATTGAATGCAAATATCAATGCTTGTGGGGGAATCGTAGATTATACATACAATGCTGCTTCTACTGCATCTTGTCCTACTACTTTCAAGTGGATTATGACAGGTGCAACCCCTGCATTTTCTACCAGCAAAGACATCAAAGTTACCTATCCGGCAACGGGTGCATACAATGTGCAGTTGATAGTGAGTAATGCATTAGGTGCTGATACACTTAATCAAACTGTAAATGTAACCGTAAATGCTTTTCCAGATTTGGCACTTACATCAAATACTTTGACGGGTTGTTATGGAGATAGTATCCAATTCAATGCGACTTGTACTACGGGCATTACGTATGCTTGGTCGCCAGGCGTAGGTTTAAATTTTACCAATATTTTGAGTCCAAAAGCAAAATGTACTGCGCCACGTACTTATTATCTTACTGCAACAGATGCAAATGGTTGTAAAGATACAGATACTTTGTTTTTAGATGTAAAAGCAAAGCCTGCAAATGTAACCGCAAATGATGTAACAGGTGCGCCAAATGTAGATATTCAACTTACAGCAACTTGTTCTACCGCAGGTATTACCTATAGCTGGACACCTGCTACCAGTTTGAGCAGTACCACGATTGCAAATCCAATATGTAACACACCGAACTCTCGTTTGTATCAAGTAACCGTTGCAAATCAATTCAACTGTACCAAAAACGACTATGCTTTGGTAGATGTAGGCGTAGTAGGCATTGATTTCCCGAATGGAAATATTGCGGCTATTCACGCCGTTTATCCAAATCCAGCACAAGAAATGTTTACCCTTAGTGCGCAATTTACAGGCAATGCCATTGTAAATGTGCGTATGTTTGACGCAGTTGGTAAATATGTAACTACCCTTTTTGAAGGAAATGTAGTTGCTGGTGATTTTAAACAAAATGTCAATAGAAATACATTTAGTGCAGGTATTTATACCATTGCATGGGAAGTTGATGGGCAAGTGTTTACGCAAAAAGTAACTTTGAAATAAAAAACTTTTCGTATCTTTCGCCGTTGTTTGTGGAAACACAGACAACGGCGAATTTATGATAATATTATTATGTTAAAAAAATATTTTTCTTTACTCGTTTTGATGCTATGTTTGCTTATATCTTGCCAAAAAAAGGTAGATATGCACAAACTCAAAGGTACTTGGAATAGCCCAACTGCGGGCATGGTTACTATAGGTGACTCGTTTATGTCTTATCCCAACCATGCGCCATGTTTCTACGAAATCACCAATGATACAACCCTTTATGTGCATTTTGAAATGGAAGATGTCATCAGGGTTACTGAATTTACCGTTGAGAAATTAACAGATGATAGTTTGGTGTTAAACAATGACAACATCACGCGCTATGTGCGGGTAAAATAAGGCTTTTTTGTTTTATCGGTAAAAAATACTGTTTTTTATGGCAGAAATATTGAGCGAAACGTAACACTTTCTCATAAATATACGTTATCTTTGTGGCTATTTTGTATCCACAATTCAATCATTTTTAGCATTATGAAAAAATTTGCAGCTTTATTCTTTTTGGTACTTTCTGTCGCCATGTTGAGTTCTTCTTGCGCTTCTATGAGCAAAGGGCGTTGCCAAGCACAAAAAACAGATAATCATTCTGGAAGATAATGAACTGGATAAATGTCAATCAAGCAGCTCAATTAGGTGCAATACTTGATGCTTCTTTTACAAAGCCACAATTATTGTTTAAACACAGTACACGTTGCGGCATATCTGCACACGCATTAGAGAGAATAGAAAGGGGGGACAATATCTTGTCATCGCTGATAGATTGCCACTATTTAGATTTGCTTGCCTATCGTCCTATTTCTAATCTCATTGCAGAAAAATGGAATGTCCCTCATTTATCTCCACAAGTGATTGTCTTACGTGACGGAAAAGTCATATATACGGCAAGTCATAGTGCCATACAGCCTGAAAAAATTGTTGCACAACTGGTATAACGACTGCTTTTCAAAATATCCCGTTGAGTAATATCATTCAACGGGATTTTTTTGTGAAATGAAGGATACAATTAATTTTTCTCCTCAAAATATGCGATATATACTTTTTTTTGTTTTTATTCTTGCTTTGTCTTGCAGTTTTGCACAAACAAAATACTGGCTTTTTTTCCAAGAAAAAAATACCCAAAATAGCCGTCCTGCACTTTCTTCGGCTGCGGTAGAGAGTCGTTTGCGCCAACAAATTGCAATAGATGAAAAAGATTTCCCTGTAAATAGTGATTATCTTGTACAAATACGCAATGCAGGTATTAGTATCGTCAATCAATCTCGCTGGTTAAATGCAGTTTCTGCATATCTCACGCCAACACAAGTAGCGCATATTCAGCAATTTCCGTTTATAAAAAATATTCAAAAGGTTCATTCTTTGATGCCTGCACGCAATGAATCGCTTTCTCAAATAGACAGCATAAATGTAGATTCGTATCGTTGGCAGTTGGAAATGATTGGCACAGCACAGTTACATGACAGGGGCTATACGGGCAAAGGGGTAAAAATTGCCGTTATGGACAATGGTTTTCGTAGGGTAGATACGCTTTCGGGCTTACGGCATTTATTTAGCGAAAATAAAATTTTGGCTACGTATGACTTTGTAGACAATGACAATACGGTTTTTGCTTACGACTCGCTCAATTCTTGCCGACATGGAAGTTGGGTGATGAGCATTTTGGCAGGAAAAATAACCGATACCTTAGAAGGCTCTGCGCCTGATGCGACCTATATTTTGTCTCGAACCGAAAAAGATGCATCAGAAACGCCACAAGAAGAAGACAACTGGGTGGCTGCCGCAGAATGGGCGGACAGCTTGGGGGCGCAAGTTTTTTCTACTTCTTTGGGCTATACAACTTATAACAACCCTTTGGATAGCTATACGCCTTCGGATATGGACGGCAATACAGCAATTATCACAAAAGCAGCCGATATAGCGGCTTCTCGTGGGATTATCGTGGTAAATAGTGCAGGAAATGAAGGAAATACGGCTTCTTGGCGCGTGATAGGTGCGCCTGCTGATGGCGATTTCGTGATTGCGGTAGGAGCTGTGGACAAAAATAAAGTGAGAGCAAGTTTTAGCAGCATGGGACCGAGTGCAGATGGACGAGTAAAACCTGATGTAATGGCGATTGGTAGTGGTACACGACTTCAAAACTTGAATGGCAGCGTAGGTGGCGGAAGTGGCACTTCTTTTTCGGGTCCGGTGATTGGGGGAAGCATGGCATGTTTGCGTCAAATGCACCCTAATGCACCCGCAAATGATTTGCGTTTGGCTTTGCTCAAATCTTGCGATAGATATGCTACTCCCGATTCATTGTATGGTTATGGCATTCCGAACCTTCAACTTGCTGCGGCTTTGGTGAGTTCTACCCTGTCAAATCTCACCATTATACCAAATCCTTCTGATGGCAATTTTTTGTGGATACTGGATAATCAAACACTTGTTTCACTGATTCAGTGGGAGATTTTTGATGCAACAGGACGGAAATTGCATGAAGAAAGGGCAAGTACGCAAAATCCTATTTTTTCGCAAAATATGTCGCTTGGATTGGCTTCTGGGCTTTATTATTTGCGGGTTTTAGATGTAGAGAAAAAACAAGTATTGAATGTGGCAAGTTTTGTAGTGAAATGAAAAAATACTATATTTGTGTTTTAAATTAAATAAAACATGTCAGCAAAAGATATTTTTCATCAATCAGTAAAAATTGCCCTCGAAAATGATGGATGGACAATTTCCCACGACCCATATATATTGGATACAAGTGTTTTTAGCAGAAAACTTTTTATTGATATAGGTGCAGAAAAATTATTAGCCGCAGAAAAAAATACTGAAAAGATTGTAGTAGAAGTAAAAAGTTTTGTTGGACAATCTCTTATTTATGATTTTTATAGTGTATTAGGACAAATGATTAGCTATCAAATAGGCTTGACTATTCAAGAACCTGAAAGAGTACTATTTTTAGCAATACCCGCATTTATCTATCAAGAAATGCAGACTGAAGCTATATATCATTTAGCATTACAACAACAAAATATCCATTTTTTAGTATTTGATACACAAACTAATCAAATTATTTTATGGCAAAAATAAGCATAGCTACCCAAATAAAACAGTACCAAAAAATTATTTTGGAAGTACTTGAAGTGGAGTATAATGACCGTAAAATTGATACAGACAATTTATTCATGATTGTGGATAAAACACATAAACATTATCAATTAGTGTATAATGGTTTTCGTCAATTACAGTATATTTATAATGTATTGATTCATTTCCAAATCGTTGATGATGGTAAAATATGGATTTGGTTAAATCATACCGAATCACTTATTGCCGATGAGCTTATGAAAAAAGGAGTTCCTGCATCTGATATTGTATTAGGTTTTCACCCAAAGCAATATAGAGCATATAGTGGATTTTCTGTGGCATAAATTTTAAATAACATAATGGATCCAGTATCAAGATTTAATGACGCTTACGATTATATTCGTAAACAAAATATTACCCTACCCGAAATTGGTATCGTATTAGGTACAGGTTTGGGCGGTTTAGTGAGTGAAATCAGCATAGAGAAGCAAATTCCCTATAATTTCATTCCGCATTTTCCGATTTCGACTGTAGAAAGTCATTTTGGAAAACTTATTTTTGGAAAACTTGGCGATAAAGCGGTTGTGGCGATGCAAGGACGTTTTCATGCGTATGAAGGTTATACCATGGAGCAAATCACTTTTCCCATTAGAATACTCAAGATGTTGGGAATCAAATATTTATTTATTTCTAATGCTGCAGGAGGATTAAATTTAGATTACAAAAAAGGAGACTTAGTGATTATTGATGACCATATTAACTTGCAAGCAGAAAATCCACTTACGGGTCCTAATCGCATAGAGTTTGGTCCTCGTTTTCCTGATATGAGTCAGCCCTATCATCTGGAATTAATGGGTAAAGCATTTGAGATTGCCAAAAGAGAAAATATTCGGGTACATAAAGGAGTGTATGCCGCAGTAACAGGTCCAAATTTAGAGACTAGAGCCGAATATCGTTATTTGCGCACCATTGGTGCAGATGTGGTAGGCATGTCCACTGTTCCCGAAGTGATTGTAGCAAACCATATGGGAATCAAACCATTGGCTATTTCTGTGGTTACAGATGAATGTAATCCTGATGATTTACAGCCTGCCAATATAACAGAGATTATTGAGGTAGCAAAATCTACCGAGCCAAAATTGACCTTGATTTTGAAGGAGTTGATTCTTTCTTTGTAAGCTCTTAGGTTCTCGCAGATTTTCACAGATTAAGCATTTATTTGTGAAAATCTGCATGAACCTACATTTATCATTTTATAATAAAAGGATTGCTATATCTTTGCTCTGTAAGCAAAGTCTTGTCCGTCAAGGTTTTGAGAAAAGCAACTAAGGCAGTTTTTTGATATTCTGTCATATTATATTGCCTTGCGGGTCCGCCTGTTCTGCGAGTTGTTGTGAGCCTATCATCTAAATTCGGGTTTTGTTTCAAACCGCTATTATAATGTTCAATTACTTCTTCTAAGGTTTGAAAACGCCCATCGTGCATGTATGGCGCAGTTACTTCGATGTTTCGCAGACTTGGGGTAGCAAAAGTGCCTATATCTGCCGCCT
>JAAFHL010000209.1 GCA_013298365.1 Bacteroidota bacterium
AAAATCAGATAATAAAAACACAATACTTCGCTTTTTCAACACATTTTCGATGGTTCGCAAAGCCAATAAAATATCTGTTCCTTTTCCTTTGGGCTGAATATCAATGATTTCCCGAATGATATGCAAGATATGATTTTTCCCTTTTTTGGGGGGAATAATGCTTTCTATTTTATCGGTAAAAAAAATAGCCCCCACATTGTCTTGATTTCCCATTGCCGAAAAAGCCAAAACTGCACAAATTTCTGCCAAAATCTCATCTTTTCTTTGTGGCTCTTGCAAATAGGAAAGTTGCGTACCAAAAATGGTCGAAGGACTCACATCAATGAGCAGCATCACCGTCAATTCCCTTTCTTCTTCATACACTTTGATATAAGGCGTTTCATATCTTGCCGTTACATTCCAATCAATATTCCGCACATCATCGCCCCACTGATACTCACGTACTTCACTGAAAGACATGCCTTTGCCTTTGAATGCGCTGTGATATTCGCCTGTAAAAATTTGCTCTGAAAGCCCCTTAGATTTGATTTCAATTCTACGTACTTTGCGCAAAAGTTCTTGTGTGGTCATAATCTTATTTCGTATTTTCTTTTTTTATAAGACGGATTCCTTCTGCTTCAAGCAGAATTTGGTCTTGACGAAAAAGCACACCTATCGCCTTTTTAAAAGCCTTTTTGCTCATTTTCAACGCCAACATAATTTCTTCGGGCGTGCTATCGTCAGAAAGCGGAAGGAAACCTTTATTTTTATGCAGTTTTTCCAAAATGAGCAAAGCATTTGGTTCGATTGTATTTCTAAAACCTTGCTTTTGCAATGTCAAATCTATTTTGCCATCTTCTCGCACATTTTTGATATAGGCATCTAATTTGTCGCCCAAACTTATGCTTTGAAAAATCTCATTTTCATACAATAAACCCTTATAATTTTGATTGATAAGCGCATTATAGCCTAAATTTGTTCTTTCACAAATGAATATTTCGACTTTTTCGCCCATTTCAAAAGTAGGTTTTTCTTTGTTCAAAAACTTTTCCCATTTGCCTGATGCTACTAAACGAGCAGAAATTTTGTCCAAAAACATATAGACAAAATAGGAACGCCCCACTTCCATTTTGCGGTTCTGCTCACCAAATGGCACAAATAAATCCTTTTCTAAGCCCCAATCCAAAAATGCGCCATGCTCATTTACGTAGTTTACCCGCAAAAAACCGAATGTATTGAGTTCGATTTTCGGTTTCAAAGTCGTAGCAACAGGGCGGTCTTGCCCATCTTTGTACACAAAAACAGAAATCTCATCGCCATCTTTCAAACCCAAAGGGATATATTTATTTGGCAATAACACATCAAAACCTTCTGTATCACCCAAGTACATACCCACAGTTGTTGTGCGGAGTACCGTCAAATCATTTATTTCGCCTATTCTTAGCATATATTTAGTTTATTTCACTCACACACTTGTGCAATTTGAACATACAGCAAAATTAGGCATAAAAGTTGAACTTACGAAATCATAAAATATGAGGTGATTTTGTGTTTTATTTGGTTATTGCATATTTCTGCCCTATATTGCCCCCTGCGAATAGATAAATTCTGTCTAAGAGACTCTTAGCCTATCTGTTATTTATTTCCCTAAAATTAATATAATCACTTCATTTTACATTATTTATATCTTATAAATGTTTCATACAACACATAAAATCATCTCATTATCACAAGCCTTACAATTAAGGCATAAATGGGATTTATTTGGCGAAAAAGTCATTTTTACCAATGGCTGTTTTGACATTCTGCATTTGGGGCATATCACTTATTTAGAGGAGGCACGAAAATTGGGCAAGCATCTCATCGTTGGGCTGAATGCTGATATTTCGGTAAAACAACTAAAAGGGGAAAGCCGTCCTATTTTCCCCGAAAACGCTCGGGCAAGGCTTTTAGCGGCACTTGAATGTGTTGATGTGGTTGTTATTTTTGAAGAAACTACCGCAGATAATTTATTAAAATCTTTACAACCAGATATTTATGCAAAAGGGGGCGATTACAAACCCGAATCGCTACCTGAATATGCAACCGTAAAGCAATACGGAGGAGAAATGATAATTTTGCCTTTTGTGGAAGGATATTCGAGTACTGATGCGATAACAAGAAGTAGAGGATAGCGGCTATTATTTTGGTTAATGAGGGCATGATGATTACCTAAAAAAGTAATCATTTTGCATATCAAACGATTTTGCCTATTTTTGTGGAAATAATTTTCAAAAACAGGTTTTACAAATGCTCAAAAACAAAAATACCACCCTCATTTTAGCAAGTATATTGATTGTAGGCGTGCTTGCCTACTACTTTTGGCTTATGCCCAAAAACGTGAATACCTCTTTGGGTGATTCCGCAGAATTTGCTATCAAAGATAGTACAACAATCACCAAAATTTCGCTTGCTACTTTTGAAAAAGACAAACAAATAAAGCAGGTTTTGTTAGAAAAAAGAGCAAACGGCTGGCAACTCAATGGTAAATATGCGGTGTTAGCACCACAATTACACTATTTTCTCAAAACCTTGTCGCAGGTAAAAGTAAAGCAAAAATTGACAGAAAAAGGCAACGAAAATGCGATGAAAGCCATTAGTAATGGCAATACAACCATAACAATATGGGCGGGCGAAGATTTGCTCAAAGCTTACGAAATTGGACCCGAAGCCAAAGACCATGACGGTTCTTTAGCACGTATTAAAGGACATAGTGAGGCGTTTATTGTATCTATTCCTGGCGCAGTAGGTGTGCTTACAAATCGTTTTCCGATGGAGGAGCAGGTTTGGCGAGAAAATTTACTTTTTGATGGACAACTTGAAAAAATAAAAGAAATCAGCCTAAGTTGCAAAGATGCGTCTAAATCGTTTTCTTTTACAAGAGGGGAAGCTCCTAATTCTTGGAAAAAAGATGGAATTACGGTAGATTCAACGGTATTTAAGCCCTATTTGCGCCATTTTAAAAGAAAAGTATATGCGGAATCGTTTGCCACAGAAAAATTTCCTACCAAATATTTGGAATTGAAACCTACTCCCCCTGATTTTATTTTCAAAATCACCTATTTAGACGGTAAAATTGTCAAAATCCCCTTATATATTCGAGTAGATGCAAGCAATAACTTTTTTGCATGGATAGAAGGTGATGAACAGTTAATAACAGTACAGCACTTTGTTATGGATAGGTTTATCAATCCGCAGGGGCTGGAAGTTTTGCAATGGAAATAAGCGAAAATGCTTACTTTTTTTAGCCGATAAGAAATATATTTTATGCAGTTCTAAAAACTACCCAAAAATAATTTCTTTTTTAAAAAATAGTGCTGTAATATTGCAAACAAATACAATCACAGAAAATAAACGGCTAATGTATTCCATCATTTGTACTGAAAGTAGATATAAAAGCTTGGTATAAATCAAATTTGGGGCATTTTATGTATATAATTCTAAAAATGTATTACTTTACTACTACAAATAGATAAGAAAAGGCTAACATTCATTTGTTAAACTTTTTAAAAAAAAAACAAAAGCGTTATTAAATTATTAGCGAATTAACCACTAACAATACTGTGATGTCAAAGTTCTATATTATTCCATTCGTTGTATGCTTTGCGCTACTTACTTCTTATAAAATGTTAGTGGCTGAAACATCAAAAATAAATAAAGTTGTTTCATTGCCAACGATTCCGCCAGCGTCTATTAAATGGAGTCCTGCGGATAGTGCAAATCCTGCTTTGCAATACATGTCAAACAAAATAGACAGTATTTATAAGGCAAAACGTCTGCTAAATAATTTTAATGGCTGCGTTTTAGTTGCAAAGCAAGGAAAACCGATTTATATTGGCTGTTTTGGCTATGCCAATCAATATACAAAAGACACGCTTACCGCACAATCGTCTTTTCAACTTGCCTCTGTTTCCAAAACATTGACAGCTACCGCTATTTTGATGCTCAAAGAGCAAGGAAAATTGTCGCTTGATGACTCTGTTCAGGTCTATTATCCAGATTTTCCCTATCATGGCGTAAGGGTAAGAGATTTGCTTTCACATCGCTCAGGCTTGCCCAATTATCTCTATTTTGGGTCTTCATATTGGACAGACAAAAATTTGATGCTCACAAACTGGCATATCATGGACATTATGGCACGCAAAAAGCCTAAGGCTGCCGCACGTCCTAACACAGGGTTTAGCTACTGCAATACCAATTATGTGGTGCTTGCAGCAATCATTGAGCGTATTTCGGGTATGTCATATAAGGATTTCATGGAAACGCAAGTTTTCTATCGTTTGGGAATGCGTAACTCCTTTGTCTTTGATTATACGTATTCCTCTCGTCCCAATCTCACGTATGGTTTTGATAAAAGAAATAATATTGATGCATTCACCATGTATGATGGCGTTACGGGCGACAAGGGCGTTTATAGTTCGGTAGAAGATTTATTTATCTTTGACCAAGCACTTTATTCTGGTTCACTCATTAGCCAAGCAACCCAAAATGAGGCTTATACACCTTTAAGTTTTGAGCGTCCAAGCCGCAAAAATTATGGCTTTGGTTGGAGAATGATGCAACAACCTGATAATTCGTATCTTACTTATCACAATGGGTGGTGGCACAGCTATCATACACTTTTCCATCGTTTTACACAACAACAAACAACTATCATTGCGCTCAGCAATCGCCATGATCGTGTTGTGTATGATGTAGATGATATTTATCGAATCGTAAACAGTGTTGATGTTTTATTAGAGGCAGACGAATAAGGAATGGAAATGACGCACTAATTTTAATGCCTATTATTTACGTGTTTTTCTGTGCCGCAGTTCGACACCGCTCATTTCGGCAGGTTCAATGCAACGCACTGGGGGCAGCTCACTTCGACATAGCTCAGTGGAGTCCAGTACAAGCAATGCAACGCACTTACAAGGCACAAAATATCGGTAGAAATATAGGCAAATATTCCCCAATTTTATCCGTTTTTTCGTGCTTGCACGAAAAATTTGAATGATTTCTTTGGCGATTTATTATTTTCTCCCGATATTTTAGTCCTAACAGAATAACGAAAACCCAAATGGCATACATGTTGAACTATATTTCTCCTATTTCTACTAAAAACCATGCAATTTCATTATAATACCCTCATTCATATTGCCAACTATCTCAATCGAGATTTCAAAGGGGCAAGAATTTTGGCTTGTTTTTCGCAAAATAAAAACGAAGTCGTTATCGAAACCGATAAGGGCTACCTACGTGTGGGCTGCAATACGCCGCTTACTTTCATTGTGCCTACGGAAGATTTTTCTCGTGCAGGGCGTAATTCTGTGGATTTGCTGCCCGAAGTGTGGCAAAAAAAGACTCGTTTGGCAAGGGCTGTGCCGTATGAAAGGGTGTTGATTTGGGAGCTGGAAAATGGCTGGGATTTGGTGCTGAAAATGCACAGAGCTTTGGCAAATGTAATTGTGCGGAAAGCAGGAAAAGTGGTGGCAATGCTCAACAAACAGCCCGAAGATGAGAATTTTGTAGAAAAATCAGGCGATTTTTTTCCTGAAAAAACAGCCGCCTTGCAAGATGCCATTTTTGCCAATGAAAAAGAAGTTTCGGCAGTCATAAGGGAAATTTCGCCCATTTATGATAAACATTTTGCTCGCCGTACTTTTGCCTATATGGAACAAGGAAAAAGTGCGGAAGAGGCTTTTTTATCCGCAAAACAAGAAGCAGAAAGAGACACTTTTTATATTACTAAGGAAAAAGATGGGATTCATTTTCAACTCTTTCCGCCACAAACGGCAAATGGTGAAATAATTGCCATCAAAGGTATAGAAACAGCTTTACACTTCTTTCTGCGTTGTTATTTTCACTTTGTAGGGTATAGAAATAGCTATAAAACCATTTCTCGACAACTCATAGAGCCTGTAAAACAGACAAAACACACTTATCAATCTTTTCAAAAAAGCATTGCACAACTCTTACATGAGCGTTCTGCCGAAGAAATCGGGCATATTATGATGGCAAATTTGCATATCATTCCCAAAAATGTAGAAAGTGTTATTTTGGAAGATTTTTATCATGACAATCAGCCCATAGAAATTCGCATCAAAAAAGACATTTCTGCTGCGGAAAATGCGGCACGCTACTATCAAAAAAACAAGGATAGAAAGGCAAAATTAGCGTATTTGCAAGGAGAAATGGGAAAATTGGAAGAGCGGGTGCTTGATGCAGAGATAAAATTGGAGGCTTTTGAGCAAGTCGTTTCCCCAGAAGATTTGCAATTATCTGCAACAGGTTTGGATTTTGAGCAAATCAAACCTTTGAAGCAGTTTGAAAAAGTTTTTGCTACGGAAATTGCGCCACAAAGCTATCCTTTTCGCTACTATGAAAAAGAAGGTTGGCAGATTTTTGTGGGAAAAAATTCCAAAAACAATGATGAATTGGTCAAATTTGGACACAAAGACGATATATGGATGCACGCCAAAGATGTGGGCGGCTCACATGTACTGATTCGTCAGCAAGCAGGCAAAGTTTTACCCAAAAATATCCTCGAATACGCTGCGGGACTTGCGGCGTGGTACTCAAAATATCGTACACAATCGCTTGTGCCTGTGATATATACACCTCGCAAATATGTGCGTAAACGCAAAGGTGACCCCGCAGGTATGGTCGTTGTGAGTCGTGAGCAGGTGGTGATGGTAGTGCCTGTTGATGGGGCATAAAAAGGTATAAACCTTAATAAATCTACATTTTGCACCATAAATTTACAGTAAGTAAATTTACACTAAGTCTTTTGATGTGATGTTCTTGTTTTGCCTTTTCAAGCAGATAGCTTTCTTATAAAAATGTAGCACTCTTTTTTGAGTGAAACAGCTTATATTCGATACTTCTGCTAACTTATTGATTTTTAATCTAAAACACTGCTATTTTACTCCAAATCTATACTTACATTCTTGGGATATTTCACCGAATATTTCAACTTTACTTTTTGTTCTTCGCCCGATTTTACAGGCATGAGCCACTGAACCTTACCCGTTTTTTCGTCCAATTTGCCGCCATTGTACTCCCTATTTTCTACCACAATATCGGCTTGCGTAGATTGTGGAAATTGGTCTGTAATCATAATCTCAATGGCTTGTTTTTTGTTATTTCTGGCACTAATTTCAAAAAAACGATTTGCTGTTTGCTGATTACCAATAAATTGGCGAGAATCTGTTTCTTTTTGTTTCACCCGATTCACAGTTACTGCTTTGTCTATGCTCAAAGAAATCTGCAAAGTGTCGCCCGCATTTTGGAGATGTAAATAAGATTTTCCGATATAAGTGCCTTCAAAAAACAAACAACTTCAAAATCTGCGCTTGAATTTTCAAAGATTTAAGTTTCAACTCTGTCAATTTTTGTTGGCGATATGCAAGGGCTTCTGAAATTTCCGCAGGAGAAATAGGCTTTTGAATTTGTGAAACGGTTTGCATTTTGTCCAACAATTCCTCTTCGGATTTCAATACCACTGCATTGATATTCTCCTCATCTATTTTCTGTTGAATAGAATCCATTTTAGCGGAAAGTAAATCTACTTTTTTCTGCACATTGGCATCATTTATAGGATTCATTCTTTGCACTGCGGAAAGAATGGTAAAATCGCCCGTTCCTTTTACTTGCAAAGTCTGCTGATTCAAAAAAGGAGACAAGCCACCCAAAACATAAACATTTTTGCCTGCTTTCAAGGAAACTTTTGCGCTGCGATAAACCTGCGCACCCGAAAGAAAAACCGTTGCTTTTTCAACTTTGGAGTCTATAAAATAGCGAGGAAGCTCCTTATTTTGCGCAAAAAGTACTTGGGTAAAAGCAATAAAAATAACAATAGACTTACTTTTCATTGAAAATCAGCAATTTATTTTTGAATTACTTTTAAAGTTAGCCAATCCAGCACAAATCCAAATTTCTTCTTGAATTTTGTTTTTATTTGCACTTCTATTTTCATTTCG
>JAAFHL010000021.1 GCA_013298365.1 Bacteroidota bacterium
GCAAAAAAAAAGGCAATTCAGGTACACGCCTTCCCTTGGCAATCAAAAAATCAACACGTCCCCCTATTTCTTCGCCATTAACCGTAAAAGAAAAACTACGTTGTGTAAAAGGCTGAAAAATATCATTCCCAATATCCGCTATTTCTATTAAAGGTCTAATAAAAAACATTTTTAGCTCATCTTCATTACAAATATGGGCTTTTTTGAAAAGTTGTTTTTTGAGATAATTTAGCAAATATATTTCATGCTCATTGGCAGGATTGCTTGCCGCAAGCCATTCTACTAACAAGTGAAGAGTTTCTACTTCTTTGATGCCAAATCTTTTTTCTACAGCATCAAATGTCCAAGTACTAAAGTTATTCATATTATAGTGGTTGAATTTATGTGGAGAATTTTTTTAGGGTTACCTGCATTTTATACAGGCATCAAGATATGTTGCAACACACCTAACAATGTAGGCAGATGCTCAATGGTATATACTTTTTCATCTATCCAAATATGATAGCCTTCTAAGTGTAAAAACTGCCATTCTATCCCATTTGTTACTGCACCATATAAATTAACAACAGGACTATCCGCTTTTTGATTGTAAATTCTTGCACCATAAAGTTGTGCAGCACATTGCGCCCTTCCATCTTCTATAGAACCTTTTTTTGCTTCTGCTATACAAAAAATAGGCGCACGTAACTCTACCGCTCGTGGATAGCGAACAAACAAAAAATCTATTTCTCCATTCAATTTATTTTTTCGGTCTGCAAGCAAATTTTCACCCGAAAAAAGTTGAATATAATCTTCATTTTTTAACTTTAACTCTGTTAATACAGGCGCAATCAATAGCTCTGACTTAGCTTTTTCGCTTCTAAGGGGTAATCTATCAGCAATACTAAGTGTTTGTGTGAGCCACGCAGATGGATAGACTTCTGCGATATTTTCCAAAAAGAAACGGCGAGTAGATTGCTTAATACCAAATTTTTGCTCTAATTGTAAGAAACTAAAATCCTTGTAAGCCATAATTTTATTTTTAAGATTTATTAACAAAGATAGGAGAAATATTTTTCTAACAAGTGAGTTAATACGATAATATTTTTATCTCCTTATCATTCGCTATGAAAGCAGGCGTTTCTCCTTCCTTTTCGGGCATGAAATATGCCATTTTATAGCCTTTTGCCTTCAAATCTTGGTATTGAGTTTCTGTAAGCCAAGCTGTATAATAATTGTGATGTGAATAAAACATCGCTTCTATTTCCGCTTTTGTATTAAAAATGATATGTTTTTCAGGCAAAATATGGTCTAATTTTTGATAAATTTGTCTTTGATGCTGTTTTTCTATTCGTTGTTCTATACCTTTGTCGCAAGCAATTCGATGATAAAGCCTATCAAAACCAGCAGCATAAATGGCAAAAAATAGCAAAATGCCTACAAAAAAAGACTTTGCAGGAAACTTATATTCCCATTTTGAAATAATTTCTGAGACTGCTGCTCCTTGCCAAAGATACAATAAGGCAGCCATGACATATACATAAGATGAGCCAATGCTTTTTGCAATTACCGAAAAGAAAAAATATACAATCCCTACGGATAAAAAAACGACATTTCTACCCCAAATATATTGGCTTTTTTTCCAGAAAAAATAAGCTCCTGCCAAAATGAGGATAAGACTTGCAGCACCATATTGATAGTTTGTTTCATCTAAATAGTACCAAACAGGTGCAGTATGACCTTCTATGACCTCTGTAATATGCCGCCAGTTATAGTCTCTTTCCCAGGTGTTTTCTTGTGGAAAGGTTTTAGCTATATAGATTTGCCAAGGCAAAGCAACTAAGCAAGTGATTAAAAAAGAAATGCTAATATACACATATTCAATGATTTGTGTCCTTTTTTCTTTGTCTAATAAAACGGCTATTCCCCAAGCTGCATATACCACACAAGCCGTAAGCCATTTTGTAAGCACTGCCAAACCCACAAAAACACCAATTAATAACAAGTAAATTATTTTATTTTTTTCTGTCTTATGAAACACTAATAATGCCCAAATACTTGCGGTTACATAGCCCAAAAATACAACATCATTGTGGTCAATTTGATGTGCGCCAGAGGTGAGTTTGAGTTGATAGAATGCAAAAGAAAATAAAAAGGCAGAAATATAGGCGATTCTTTCTGTTGTAACAATTTTACCAATTTGATAGGTGCAAAAAACGGTTAAAAGCCCTAATAAAGCACTCGGAAGGCGCAAAGCCATCTCATTTATGCCGAAGATGCGCATACTTAACGCCATTTGCCACAAAAAAAGGGGCTGTTTATGTAACCAAATATGGTTTTGTGTCCAATTTTGGTAATTATAAGGCAAAATGGGTTCTGCTCTCAACATAGGGCGGAAGGGTTCAAGCACCATGTTTTTTGCCACTAAAGCATGGTAACGTTCGTCCCAATCATTGAGAAAATCGTCAAGCCCTGTCATTAAAAGACGTAAAAGAAACGCTCCTAATAATAAAAAACTAATTGCCCATTTTTCTTTTTGATGCAAATGGAAATAAATACTTAGTCCCATAAAGAGCAGGCTTGATGATAATAAAATATATTGATAACTATGTTGCATTGTGATTGAATTATGGCTGCAATTTACATAGAAATGATTATTTTACCATAAAAGACTTGCTTTTCTCCATATAGCGCAACCAAATAGATACCTTGTGCCAAATAAGGAACATCTATTTCCCACGTCAAAGCCTCTTTTTTCTCCTGCTCAAATACTTTTTGCCCATTCAAATCATATAATATGATGCGAGAAATAGGTACAAGGCTTTCCATGAGGAATTTATTGCTGTGCGTTGGATTAGGAGAAAACGCAAAGGGCTGCGTATTGCAATTATTACAATCAGGTTGAGTACAATTAATAACTTGTTGATAAGGCAAAGATGCGCCACAACTATTTATTGCTGAAACGGAAACCTTATATGTGCCTGCATTTTTCAAGATAAAAGAAGGGATTTCTATTAAAGAATCTATCTTCCAAGCATAATTTGTCGCATTGTTGATAACATTTGTTGTCAAAATACATTTGTAAGTGGGAGCATCACTACCTTTCATTTCCGAAAAAATAGTGGTAGGCATATCAGGGACAGCAGATATAATTTGTATCTCCTTCTTTGGGCAATATTTTTCAGGCACATTCGGAATATGTAGCGTAATAAGATAAGTCCCTGTTATACAAGTTTGTGGCACATGAAGCACAGCATATATATCCCATGATACATGTCCTTCTCTAAAATAAAAATGGGGATAAATTGCTGGAATATTACTGGGTAAGTTATTGGGAATTTCGTCAGATGCAAGTGCTTTGGGGCTTGTATAAATATTTCCCACGCCTTCGCAGGTAAAATATGCACCTTCTACAAAATCGCTCATCACAATATTTATGTCTTTGCCTATACACGCTTGTGCGGGAATTGCAGCAAGCATCAAGTCCATGTCTTCTTTTCGCTTATAATATTTGACCCAATCTATTGCATAAATATGTGCCGCATTGGGTGAAATGTCCAATTTCCAACTTTCT
The DNA here is from genome assembly GCA_013298365.1 of Bacteroidota bacterium. Lineage (GTDB taxonomy): Bacteria > Bacteroidota > Bacteroidia > J057 > J057 > JAAFHL01. The sequence continues at coordinate 3,554 of JAAFHL010000021.1, forward strand.
TTGACTTTTAACTCAAAAATGGTGCGTACAGGCGCATTATGCGCAATATTGGGGGTTGCCAAAATACGGTCTCTATTCAAATAATAAATCACCGAATCGGGTCGCCAATCTACGCCATAAATGAAGTAGTCGGCAGAAAAATCTATGTTTTTGTAAAAATTCCCTTTGCGCATAGTCGGGCGAATTTGCGAACCATATACACTATAACATTCGCATTTGCCAGAAGTAGCTGATTCCCAAGAACTTATTCCATATCTTTGGTTGTTTTTTAGGGCAAAATCACAAATATCTATTTCTACATAATTACTTTCGCAAGCACTACTAAATAGCCAGAAAGTAGGAAAAGTCCCTTTACTTGCATCGGTAACTTTTATACGAGCTTCCCAATAGCCATATTTATTTTTGCCATTTCCATACAAACAAGCCGAGGATAATTCGCCTTTGTCATTTTGGGTAAGCAAAATTTGCATTTCACCATTGGCTGTTTTTACGTTTTGTGTACCATATGCTTGTTGATTGCCGCTGCTTGTAGCAATTTCTCTTGATTCTCTATTGACGAGCCATTTGGGGAAATACCAATTTCCTGCAGCATCTTTTTTGCGAAAAATATGTCCTTCTGCTTGATTTCCCCACAGGGTATCTAATTGAGAACCATCATTTTCCCACAGTAAATAATAATTTTCTGCTGGCAAAGGTACATCTTTAGGTGTACCTGAAAGGGAATCAAGGTTATTATAATTTTGAATGACAGCCTTATAGGGGTCAGTAGTATTGACATTGCAGCAACTTTGGCACAAAGGAAATGGAACAGGTACACTAGGAAGAAACTCATTTCTGTTTTTTAGTGCGTGTTGGGCTGTAACAAAGATGGGAAGTAAAAGAAGTAGAATTGTTTTCATATTTTTATGCAGGTTTCTCGCAGATTAGCGCAGATATAAATATGAATCTACGTTAATCTGCGGTTAATCTGCGCAAATCGGCGAGACTATTTAGGAATAAATTTTACAGTATAATAATCATTATCAATTTGATATCTTACCCACATTTCCTTTTCGTATAGGCGCACAATGTCCATATAAAGTACTCTTGTAGGGTCGTCTGTAAAGAGTTTTATTTGGCGGTCTTTAGAAGTAAGTTGCCACGTATTTGTCGTTACGGGGGCAGGGGTTGTGGTATCTGGCGCTACCTGAATTGTCCAAGAATATTTGCCACCTGCTTCTGATGCACCACCTTTTTCAAAAATCATTTCAAAATGATTGTACAATTTGGTGTCATCATAATCGTTGCGAAGTACTGTTTGCGCTTTCCAAGTATTCACAACTCTTTCTTCACGAGAGTAAAAACTAATGGAAGGTCCATCTTCATACGCACGCCGACAAGCCGAAAATGTGCCTAAAAACAAGACCGTTATGAGTGAAATGATAATAAAACGCATTATGAATTAAAAATTAAGAATTAAAAATTAAGAATTATTCATAGAACAAACCCCCAAAAGTGGTAAAATATTGTATTTATTGCACAGTTAAAACGCTTTTTATACAAAATTTAGTGGATAATTGCGATTTTTTGGGTATAATTTGTGCCATCAAAAGAGAGATGCAATAAATAAATTCCGCTATTGAGTTCCGAAATATCTATAAATTGCTTTGCTTTGTCTGACTCCCATGTTTTCACGAGTTTTCCATTTATATCTACTATTTTCGCTATAAAATGCTTCGGTTGTTGTTCTAGTTGAATAATTAAGTCATTCTGTGCAGGGACAGGATAAACCGCCACTTTTTCACTAAATATCGGCGCAACACTTGTAGCAAAATTAGGGTCATGCACCCTAAATTGTACTTTTGCCTCTAAAAAACTTGTTCCTCCTGCGATTAAAACGGTTCCATCAGAATCCACTAACTGGTAAGAACCATGTCCATTGTCGCAACAGATGCCATCGCCAAAGGTATCAAAAATCGTAATTTTGTAACATTCACCTTTTTCTAAGTTCAAAGGAATAATATGTTCGGTTACACCCGTATCAGGTAAATTTGGATAAGGACCTCCAGACATAATGATTTCATTGTTAGAGCCTTGCAAATTCCAAATAATTTCCTCCCCATACTGGTCTGTATTCAACTTGAATATAACTGTTGTATCTGTTTCGGGAAGTACTAAGGGAAATGAGGTGCTAAAATATAGCGTATTGTTGAGAGAACGAGGAGTGTCTAAATTGCCAGGGTATAAAAACGCATGTGCTTTCATGTAACCTGGATCACTCAAAAAATAGGTATCTAAGGTTATCAAAGCGGTATCAAATGGTGCAAGTGTCATGAAAATTTCGGAGTCAGCCATTGTGAAAATAGGTACATTTATGGCACATGGTGGACCACAATAGTCGTATTTAATTTGAAAGTGGTTGATGGTATCTTTTCCTAAGTTTTGAACCATAATTCTGGGATGAAACATATGGTCGCTACAAGAATAATTTGGTCCAAAATACTTAACAATAGCCAAATCCTTTGCACAATCACATTGTCTTTGACAGATATCAGGGTCGCTATACAAGGCTACATGCTGTGCCGTTGTACGTAGCCCAGCAATTTTAATCACTCTTTCTGGGCAAATTGTAATCACAAGCGGATAATCGGCAAGCCGATAATCGCTAAAGATTTGACTATTATTGCCTGTTAAGTTTATGATAGGTACGGGATTGTTTGTTGTATAATCACCTGTAACCATCCATGCTCCCTGCCCGCCATCAAGATTGCCCTGAATATTATTCACGCTTGTCGCAAGGTTCGATTCTATATAAAACACCTGTACACTGTCTTTTGCACCTGCACCATATTGTATCTGCAAATCTTGCAAGGCATTTGTTTGATGATATGTCCAACAAGGCGCAACACTTGCATCAAAAAAATACAAAACGACTACTTTGTTTTGATTGAGATAGTCATATAAGGTATAAGATTGACCATTTATATCTGTCAGTGTCCAGTTTTGCGCAATATCATTGTCTTCCAGCACTTTTTGTGCAGGAAGTATGCAAGTCAAACAGAGCAAGAGTAGTATAGAAAAATATTTTTTCATTTTTTATATAGATTAAAAACTACTAAGTAATGTGAATAAAATAGAGTATTAATTTGCGTCCTGCCCCGTTAGGGGCAAAATATAGGTAGAAAAATAAGAGAAACCACCCGCTCACATCAAATTTTTTGTGCAAGCACAAAAAAATATGTAATGTTGGGGGATTTGTTACCATTTCTACCGATATTTTGTGCCTACGGCACAGGGCGAAACAGAGAAATAATGCGTGATAAAAATTCGTACTTTATTTTATGTGCATTACTAAGACACTAAGGAACACTAAGATAGCCCTTAGTAAACAAGGATTTACTTATTCCTTATAACTGTTCCACAATATCCTCTACATTGTGCTTTTCATCGTCTTTTGTATGGTTTGCAGGCAAACTATTTTCAAACAAGTTTTCACTTTGCGGCATTTTTTCCATCACACTTTCGAGCGTCATAATGCCTACTTTTGATTTGCGGCTGAAACCCACAAGCCTGTCTGTTTGTGCTTTAAGAAAAAGATTGAGTTGCATCAAAATCTCATCTCTGCGCTCACACAACTCTGTGATTTCTCTATCTATATTATTTCGTTCATCTACGCCTTGTCGAATAATTTCCCTTGCCTTCGCCTCTGCCTCTGATACAATCAAAGAACTTCGTTTGCGGGCATTGTCCAATGTATCCTTAGTAGATTGCTCTGCTTGATGCAAGGTTTTTTGAAGCATGTTTTCTACTTCTTTCAAACTATTATAACCTGCCTGCACCTTGTCAAATTCGGAACGCAATTTACGGTTTTCCTCAATCATTTTTTCCCACTCCACAGAGAGGGTTGCTACAAATTGTTGTACTTCTTCCACGTCATAGCCACCTAATGTGCGTTTTCGGAAAGAATGTTGTCTTATTTCTATCGGCGTTATCATTTTTTTCAGTGAGCAGTTATCAGTAAACAGTTATCAATAGAACGCTGTAACTGTTTAGGTTCTCGCAGATTTTCGCAGATACACAACGCAGATTAGCACAGATTACGTATTTATTTGCGAAAATCTGCGGTTAAATCTGTGTAAATCTGCGAGAAAGTCAGCATACCTAAATAAATACAAAATTCTTTATTATGTTTTTGGTCAAAATAAAAAACTGTTTGCAAAGCTAATCATTTTCTACAATTTCCCCAAAACCTTTCTTTATTTTTCTATTTTCCAATGAATAATTCTCCTATCATCTCCGCAAGAAATCAAAATATTTGTTTTTTGTAGCCAAATCAAGCGATTAATGCTATGCGTATGGCTTTTGAAACGGGCATAATCGGCAACTTTGAGCAAAGCAAGGGAGTCTGCGTCCCAAATTTTGAGGGTTTTATCTCTTGATGCCGTAGCAAAATATTGCTTATCGGGCGAAAAAACAAGGTGATTGAGCGTGAAATTATGGGCAGGAATTTTTTCTACCGAAAGAAAATCATTTTTCATGTCCCAAACGTTCATATACGCATCTCGTCCGCCCGAAAACAGCCATTTATTTGTGGGCGAAACCGCCAAACAAAAAACAGAATTGTCATGCGCTGCCATTTTGCGCAAAGGAGAAAGCGTGTTTTTATCCAAAATATAAATATTGCCATCGCTTGCGCCCACAAAAGCCTTTTCTTTTTCAAAAACAAGGCTACGCAAATTCTCTTTTGCAATGGGTAAAATATGGCTAATTTCGCCTGTTTTTACCGCCAAAATGCACAAATTGCCGCCAGCATATAAGACCCAAAGTCGCCCATTTTCGGCATCATATCCTATCTCATACACCGAGTCGCTAAATGGGCGATGCGTAGCTTTTACTTCTTTGCTTAACGTATCTACCAAATAAAAAGTACCGTCTCTTGTCCCCACAGCCAAGCAATTTTCGGATTCGAGCAAAGCCATTGCATAAATAGCCGAAGGCGTTTGTAACAACGCCTCCGCATGATTGTCTTTATCTAAATGCCATTTTGCCACTACCTTGTCGTCTCCTGCTGTGTAGAGAAAATCCTCCGTATCATCTGCTTTCATGGCAAAAAGTGAGCCTTTATGTCCCGAAAATTCCCGTTGTATCGCTAATTGTATCATGTATAAATATTGAAAACTGTGGTTGTATGGCAATTTTTGTGGATTTTTGCGTAAAGTAGGGGTTGCAACCCCTACTTTACGCAAAAATCCCTGCTTTGAGAATTGTCTCCACAAAAATTGCCACAGAATCAAAACTATATTTTCAACACCTGTTTAAGCACTTTTGTTTTTTCTCGACTGCTGATAATCTCTTTGTCGTTGCTCATAATGATTTTGAAGCGATTGCCAAACCAAATTACAATCTCTTTCACTTGGGCAAAATTGATAATCGTAGAGCGATTGACTCGGAAAAATTTGTCCGTAGGCAAGCGTTTTTCAAAGGTTTCTAAGGAATGATTGAGAATGTAGGATTTTTCTTTGGTGAAAAGGCGTACACTTCTTTCCTCTATTTCCATACAAATAATATCTTCATAATCAATGAGTTTGTATCTATCTCGGGTAGGCACAGGAATTTTAGAAGCAAAAGCAATCGGCAATTCTTCCTCATTTTCGGGGGGATTTACCTGTCCTATTTTTTCCTTATCCAAATTGCCATTTCCATTATTTTTCAACGCCCTTTGCAAAGCAGATTCCAACCTTTCTTGATTAAAAGGTTTGAGCAGATAGTCCATTGCATTGATTTCAAATGCTTTCACTGCATGTTCATTGTATGCCGTAGCAAAAATAATCATCGGTGCATCTTCTGCATCAAGACTTTGTGCCACTTCCAAGCCATTTTTGCCGGGCATTTCTATGTCCAAAAACACAATATCAGGATGATGCTCCGCTATTTTTGCCAAAGCTTCCAGCCCATTTTCTGCCTCCCAAAGCTCCTCTACCACATCAAGTGCTTCCAGCATCCGTTTCATTTTATTGCGTGCAGGTGTTTCATCATCTGCGATTAGGATTCTTAGTTTTTGCATAATTTTGAGATAATCTTTATTGGCTTGCAAGTTGAGATTTATTTTTTGAATGGACAATTATATTGCATAAAGCAGCTATTTTTTGTGCTTGTATGGTTAAAATAGCGACCTAAGTGTTTTTATCCTCCCTTGTAAATAGGCGTAATCTACTTCCTATCATTATGCAAAGCCAATTCTTGTTGCACAAAACCCTTAATTGTATCTTTGAGCCAAAGGAGTTTTTGATAAATTTCTTGAATTTTTTCGGTAGTAGCAGAATAAGGCGGACTCACCGCATATTGTCGGTCTTTCAATACCATAAAATGCCAATTCTGACCTGCTACATAAATGCCATATACGGGATAACGATGTTCATTTACGGCTTGTGCAGCCAGCATTGCCGCCAAACACTGTCCAACGGAGTCTCCACTTGGGTCAATTTTTTTTTGTATTCTTTAAAGCAAAAAAAAGGTTTTTTGGGTTCATCACGCCCCCATGCAATCATGGCATCAGCTTCTCCTGATAGTTCTTCCCCATCTACAATTCCCGAAAAAGGACGTTCCTTAAAGAGATTTGAATGTTTGTCCGTAAATTTCACCCAAGCCAACATTGGACCAATAAACCCCGTAGAAAGTTCTTGTTCATTCCAATTGAATAAGTTTTCGGATAGGTTTTCTTGTATTCTATGCAAAAAATAATTATCCGTTTCCGAAATATCATAAACCACTTTGAGCCATTCATCTAACAGAGACATCTGTATTTGCCGTTCAAGTTGAAAGCGTTTATTTAGTTTCGCAAGATTCCAGTTTCTAAAATTAGACATATAGTAGTTTTTAGTGTGAGATACGGACAAAGATACTATTTTTGGGGCAAAAATGAGTTGCCATTGTCTATCTCTCTATTTTTTCTGATAAAATAATTACCCCCTCAAAATACCAAACAAACGCAAGGACAAAGCCATAAAAACCATTTGAGAATTGCCATTACCGGCAATATAACGTAAGGCATTTTCCGTTTCTTGTAGCATCATTTCGGCTTTGGGAACAGACATTACCTTGGAAAAATTGCTGTGAAATATTTTATCTTCTTCCGTTACTAAGGCTAATTGTGATACATTGAGGTGAAATAGCACAGAATCTCGCATTTTTTTTATGGCTAAACGCAAAAAAGCTCGTTGAAATTCCTTGCTCGCTTTATATACTTTTTCGATGGTCTCGTTCATTTTTACATAATTTCCCGCATAATTCGCTCGCATCCAATGCACATACAAGTCATTCAAAGCCACTCCCGATTCTTCCAAATAACCCTTAGCATTGACCATGCTGCCATCGGCGATTGTGGCAATTTGCTGTGCTTGTGTGAGGGGCAAACCATTAAATTGCTGCAAACCTGTGGCGATTTCACTTTGCGAAAGTTTTTGTAAAAAGAGCCGCTGACAACGTGAAATAATGGTGGGCAACAAGCGACTCGGCTGTGAGCTTGTCATCAAAATAAGGGTCCTTTCTGGCGGCTCTTCCAATATTTTCAAAAAGGCATTTGCGCCTTTTTCATTCACTAACTCTGCATTCCAAACAATCAATATCTTAAATTTGGCACTAAAAGACTTCAACAGCAACTTACGTTTTGCTTCACGCATTTCATGCACACTTATCATCAACTGCTTGTTTGCACCGTCCAAAAAAGTTTGCCATTGTTCCAAAGAAAAATAAGGGTCTTGTAGAAAAGCCTTACGAAAATCGCCCATATAGGCATCAGAAAGGATATGTTTGCCTTTTTCCTCCTTAGACATGATGGGCAAAACGAAACTAATATCAGGGTGAATCCCTTGACCGCTGCGCTGACAATTTGCACATTTCCCACAACTATCATTTGCCAAAGGCTGCATACAGTTGGCATATTGCGCAATTGCTGTCGCAAACGCTAATTTACCAATTCCTTCTGCTCCGCATAACAATAAGGCATGTGGAAGTTTGTCGTGCTGCATCGCCGACAAAATGTGTTCTTTTGCTTCTGTTTGTCCTAAGATTTGCTGAAACTGCATATTTTTTTCGCAAATATACACATTATCCTGCAAATGGGATACATTTTCTTAATCAATACTTTCCCAAACGTACCATTCTGTAAGAATCCAGAAAACTATGCTATTAAATCTTTGTCTGCGGATTCTTACAGAATGGGAAACTTATCCCGCTTGAAGTATCACTTAGGATAATGTATGAAATAATGTCCTACGGATAATACGCATCAAATTTTTTCGTGCTTGCACGAAAAAAAGCGTAAAATGCGGGTATTTGTACATATTTCTAGCGATATTTTGTACCTAACGGCACAGAATGAGGCAGAAATAATGCCTAATCAAATGAGTAGTTGAAAAATGCCTGAAAATAAATATGGTTATATGCCCGCAAAACCCTAATTTTGCGCCATCACACACAGAAACATGCGCAATATATTTTCACACATTCCTATACCATTGCATTTGCTATTGTTCGCATTAGCAGTCGTGCTGCGTTTGCCCGCATTTGTTACCGATTATATACAAACAGATGAGGCACTTTTTGGGGTGTGTGCAGCAAAATTGGTAGATGGAAAATCATTATATGCAGAGGCTTGGTTTTCGGGTCCGCCGCTTATGATATGGTTTTATAGCTTTTTTCACATTGCATTTAGCAAATTTTGGCTGCTTGCATTGCGGGTGTTTACCATTATATATGTATATGTTTTTGCCGTATATTTTAGCAGTTGGCTGAGCGAATATCGTCCTTTTGAGAAATATCCTTTGCTGCCTGCATTTATTGTCATTTTACTGGCATCATCGCCTTGGTATAGTTTGGAGTTAAATGTAGAGACACTCATTTTATTTCCCTTACTCATTGCATATCAGACCATTATTCAAACAGGTGAACGAACCTTGGTATCCTATCAGCCGTTTTTCTTGACAGGAATTCTCATCATGGTTTGTATGATGATTTCATTTAGCGTGTTAGTCTTGTTTATTTCCGTCATCTTTTTGTATTTATTTGTGCGCCGTCCAGCCGTAGATGAAATAACGGCTTTGCTTGGCGGCTCATTTGTAAGTTTGGTCATCTTTTGTATCATCTTATATTATAGCGGCTCATTAGCGGGATTCTTCGACATGGGCATTTTATATGGTTTTGACTTGGTAAAATACGAAATCTTCAATGAGCCTTTCAAAGATTTGCAAAAGTCTTTTTTGGGTTTCTTGACCGTTGAAGCCCTTTTTGTGGTGCTTGCAGCCGTAGGTTTTTTCTATTTTAGGGTAAAATATTTCACTTCTTTGGTAAAAATCAGACGCTTAGAAACAGGTATGGCGATTTGGCTTGTGGCGGGATTTGTGTCTATTTTTCTCTCCACTTCTCGCACAGCCCTCCACGAGTGGGTCTTGATTGCGCCACCTTTGGCATTTTATGCAACGAGGGCTTTCGATATTCCCTTCCGAAAATGGGTTTATACCCCCGTTTTGCTGCTTAGTTTTGCGCCAACCATGATTACATACATTACTTTTTGGGTAAATTACAACACAAATACCTTGCACAAAGAAGATAGCCCCATTTTTCCTAATGAAAACTTGCAAAGATATTTTAAAGGGAAATATGTGAAAAATGGGATTTGGCTCATGGAGCATAAGCCGGAAGTGTATCTTGCACTAAATCGTCCTTGTGCGACAAAATATGTAGATTACCGAATTGTATATCAAAAATTTCACCCGCTACCGTATGCAAGTACGCATCTTATGATTTCTAAAATAGAAAGTGATGCCGCCATTTTTGAGGAATTTCAGAAAAATATGCCCGATTATGTGTTAGATAGAAATGATTTATTTCCTAAAATACGGGAAATGTATCCTGCGCTTTTTTATGGCTACAAAAGTGAAGAAGTAGGCGGCTATAAGATTTATCATAAATAGTTTTTGGGCTAATGTACAAAAAAAAATCAAAATATCAAAAAAAAATTAAAAAAGTTGTAACCTTCCTTTTTTTGTTCCGTATAAACCAGCATAAATGACAAAAAAGTCATTTTTTCAATTTTCATTTTATGTTACAACTTAAACACATATCTACAACGGCGCATTCATGCAACCTATACCCTGTGGGCATGGTACGTATTTGTAATATGGAGATGAATGTATGCGTAAATGTTTTTGATAGACATAAAGAGAAATAGTTTCCTGAAAAATAGATAATATTTTTTAAAACTGTTTCTGAATTTTCGGAAACAGTTTTTTTCTTTTTAGTTCAGAAAAATGAAGCGTTTGACACGAATTATCATAGATTGTACACGATTGTTAAGAAGCGTTTAGGGATAACAAACTTTTGGACGCAATTTTACGATATAATCTATATAAGCAGGAATTTAACAATGCCTGCATGTTTAATCACTCATTTTTCAATTAACAAAAAAATTATGAAAGCGAAACACATACTCTCAGCCATTTTTGCATTACTTACGCTAAGTACTTTTGCTGAAAATGTAACTGAAAACACCGATAAGGGGCTTGTACCAACAATGCCCACCACAACAGAAGTAACAACCGTAGCGTCAAACACGCAAAGCATACATGGAGGAGGCGATGGATATGATGATGAATTTGCATTTTCTCGCAGAATTCGCCGTTTTCATCATCATAACAATGGCGGCGCAAGCCAGCAATCCTGGGGTTATTATGACCCATATTATTCAAGCGACATTTATTATACCGTAAATACACCTGCTTGGAACAGTTATTATTATGGTTCTTTTTATAATACACCGATGACAACGGTTGTGGTAAGACCAACTTTTTGGGGCGTAGTTGCAGCGATTTTGTTTGCCCCAACTTACTACAATTATGGTTATTATAACCCTTCGCCCGTAGGCTGGGGCTATTATGGCGGACAAGGTTACTATAATGGTTGGAATCAGTGTTATTGGGGTGGTTCAACTTTTGGAAATGGTTATTATGGTGGCTATAATAGCGGTTTCTATAATGGGTATAACCAGGGCTATAACAATGGTTATTACAATGGCTACAACAATGGCTTCAATCAGGGGTATAATGATGGCTTTAACAATGGTGTTTATAGCGGTGGCGGGAGTAATGGAGATGATTGGTGGTATTGGAAAAATCAAAATCCTACACCAAGACCTTCTTTAGGAAATAGTGGCACGGAAAATGCAACGTCACAAGGAGGAAGAGGACAAGTAGGCGTAAGTCAAACATCTATTGTAAAGCCAAGCAAAGGAGAAATTGGGGTTCAACCAGCAAATTTAGGCAATAGACCGGTTACTTCTCCTGCAAATGCAAGCATGAATACTAAACCAACAACTGAGCCAGTGAGAAATGGCGGCGTGAAGTGGGATGCACAAACAGGAGATGAGCCTGTGCGTAATCAGACACAAACCACAAGACCTACTTGGTCCTCTGAACCAAGCCGTCCAAGCACGACAAGTCCTATTCACCAAGGCACAAGTACACGTCCGCAAGAAACAGTAGGCACAAGACCACAAACAGGAACAATGCCTTCTACTCCTGCAAGACCACAAACCCAAATAAATGGTAACCGCCCAGAAAGTACACCAAGCGGTTTCCCAAATGAGTCAAGACCGAATCCAAATTTCGACAACCGACCAAACAAACCAAGTTATGAAAATCAACAAATTAATCCATATAATTCAGGCAACCATTCAAATCCAACCACGCCGGGACGTTCAAACGGAGACCGTTCAGACTACAACCCGCCAAGGACACCGCAAAACGGACACAACAGTGGCACCCCACAAAGTCAGCCAAGCGTGAGCCGCCCGCAGCCACAAACTGCGCCCTCACGCCCAAGCGCACCTGCTCGTACAAGTACAAAATCGAATGAGGGCAGTGTAAAGTTCCCTGCACCCGCAGGCAAAAAAGGAGGTCTTAGTTATACACCTTCTTATAATATCGTTCCTTAATTTGCACATATATTCTATTTTTCATAAAAAAGAGGCTGCCTCCAAAAGGTAGCCTCTCTTTTTGTGGTAAACTAATATATCCTTATTTCATACATTTTACCTACATCATTTGCGCTACTACATCAGATTAGCATGATAATTGTGGGTTTATTCGCTACATTTGCACAAATTTCTGACATTACACGCTTCAAATGTTTAAATACATAAAACAATTCATATTCGATTTTTTTAATATTAACCTCGAAGGAGATATTTCAAACTATTTTGCGAAAATAATTCCCAAAGTTATTTTTTTGTTTTTAATAGAACAACTCATCGTAAGCTATTGTGATAATATAGCCAACTTTACTGTAACTTTTATCGCATTTGTCGGATATATTTTGTTTTTATATTTGGTAAAACGCTATGATTTAAGTAGATACCCTAAGTTCAAATACTATATTTATATTTTTACCTTAATTGCCATTATTGCCTGGTGGTTTTCGAGCGATGGGTTGTTGGGGTCTATAGGATATTATTTTGCCTTTTCTGTTTTCGCAGCTATCATGATGTTTGACGAAAAAGAATACAAAATACTTATCAGCTTGCCTATTGCCATTTTTAGCTTATTGTCTTTGTTAGATATCATCTATCCAGGCTTGTGTCTGCCGTATAGCAGCGATAGCATCAAAAAAATAGACATTTTTTCTGCCATGATGTTTAGCTCGCTTGTGGTGATTTTAGGGTTTCATTTTCTCAAAAATCGCTATCAAAAAAAAGAAAAAGAGTTGATTTTTCAATATGAAATGGAAAAAAAACTCAATGAGGAGTTGGATAACTTTGTCTATCGTACCTCGCATGACCTACGTGCGCCGGTTTCTTCTTGCTTGGGTTTGGTAGATATAGCAATGGCTTCGCAAGATATAGACGAAGTACATCGTTATTTGCAGTTGCAGCAGCGTAGTTTGGTGCGTATGGATAGATTTATTACAGATGTGCTGCATTATTCTCGCAATCATCGCTTGGAAATAGACTTTGTTGCCATAGACCTCAATCAGCTTTTTGCTGAAATGATGGAGCAGGTAACTTATTCTAAAGAGGCGGAAGGCATCATTTTTTCTTTTGAAAACAAGTCTGAACACCCTTTTTACTGCGACCCTTTGCGCTTGCAAATGGTCTTTAACAATCTGATTAGCAATGCGATAAGGTACCATGACAAACATAAATCCAATCCATTTCTGTATATAAATGCAGCTTTTGATGGCAGTGAATGGAAAATCGTCTTTCAAGACAATGGCATAGGCATAGATGCCGCCGTTTTGCCCAAAATCTTTGACATGTTTTATCGGGGTACAAAGCAATCTGACGGCTCTGGCGTGGGCTTATATATTGTGAAACAAGCCCTCGAAAAAATTGATGGGCGCATTGAATGTGAGTCTGTTTTGGGAGAAGGAACTACTTTTTCTTTGTATCTACCAGATAGGGCGCAGGAGTAATCTAATAAATCCTTTATAGTAGGGAATGTGGTAAATATATACAGAAAATTGTGAAAGAATAAGCGTTTTCCATTCAATAAAATGCCCCTGTTGCTTCTTCTGAACAACAGGGGTAATTTTTTATCCTTAACACTAAGCGCAACTTCCTTAGAAAATCCCCTTCAATCCCACATAAATATTCCTTCCTGCACCGCTAATGCCTGACGCAAATACCCTATAACGTGTATCTAAGATATTTTCTATGCCCGCATTTATCACAAAATGCTTATTGATAGACGTTTGTGTTTTAAGATTTAGCGTAAACCAAGCAGGTGAGCCTTCGGCAACCGCATATTGTTCATTGTCTTCTGCCCCTAAACGATAAGTTGAAATCTTTTTCCACCCATTGAAAATACTATAAAACTCTCCTACAAAACGAGCATTCTTGTAACCGATTCCTACTTTGCCAAATACAGGTGGAATATGGTCTAATGGACTTGGTGTTGAGTCAGTTACTATCCGTCCTTGTGTATAATTCACTGAACCTTGCACAAAAACATGATTACTAACCTCTGCGGTCAGACCTGCATACATGCCATAGATAAACGATTCCGTATTGTTTGTATTGGCAAAGACTGCACTTTTTACCCCATCATATACCACAGAATCTTGGTTCTCATATTTTGCTGGCGCAAGGCTAATCCCATTTCTCAACATCGTATAATAGCCCGAAACTTCTGCATATACCTTGTTTTTCCAGCGTTTGCTTACTGAAAATTCGCTTGTATAGGTATATTCAGGCTTCAAATTGCTATTTGGAATAATCAACCTACCTCCTGCTGACTCAAAAACTTTTGTCATATCATCCAAATTTGGGGTACGATAGTTTGAAGCAAAGTTAGCAGCGATACGCAAAGCATTGTCAGTCATATATGCAAGCCCTACATTTCCCACTACCGCAGAAGTTTTTTGCACTGCATCTTTAAAAGGAAAAGCAAAAAAAGTAGTATCAGCAAATTGTGAAGTCAGATTTGTATAATTATAGCGTAATCCAATATTTCCAATCCAATGTTTAGAAATAGCTGTTCTCTCTGTTATATAAGCAGAAAAAGAATACATTTTGTTGCCTCCGTCAGGATAGCGAGTATCTGCCGCAAAGGTAGAATCTGTATTTACATTGGTAAAATATGCCATTGATTTTACAAAATTCATGTTTCCTTCCAAGCCATATTGCAATTGATGTCTCGTTGCAACCGTTTTTGTAGCATCAAGGTTCACAGAAATTACTTGTACTTGCTCTACTTGTGATTTCAAATTAGAAGAATTGAATTTGCGTGAGTTCCGAGTTTCTGCAAAATATTGATAAGCCCCAATCAAAGAGAACTCATCATACCATTTGCTGTTATTTTTCATACGCAAACGATACGAAGCCATGCCCCAAGTTTCAGGACCATAATACCATTCGGCATTTCTGGCTTTTCCGCTACTATTTACTTCTGTCAAGCGGTCATAACGAGGCACATTTGAGGAATTGGAGAAATAAAAATTCACATCATGCTCTACCTTTTCATTTTGACGAATGGTAAACTTTTGAATCGCATTGTATTGACTATAAGCAGTTTGTCGTTGAATATGTGGCTTATCATTTGTCACCATGCTGTCTTTTCCATCAAAACGCTGCACATAAAATTTGCGTCCGTAAGGCAAAGTATCTTTGTAAAACATGTTTTTTGCCTTGCCTTGTCTCAAATCTCCAAAGTCCGAATAAGTAAAACTGGTATAAGAAGCCACATTTTTCTTTGTCAAAGAAACATCGGCATGAACTGTTTTCTCCCAATTTGCCGAAGCAGCACGTAAATCTATATTCACTTTGGGTTTTGTGAGCGAAAGATTCGGTTTTTTAGTTACAAAATGTACAACTCCGCCCAAGGCATCGGAGCCATAAATAAGCGAGCCTGTGCCATAGATGATTTCGACTTGTTCGGTAGAAAAATTGTCCACCCGAATCACATTTTGCAAGTGTCCACCCCTAAAAATGGCATTATTCATTCTAATACCGTCAATGGCAAGTAGGATTTTATTCGATTCAAAGCCTCTCAACACAGGACTTCCGCCGCCGCCTTGACTTTTTTGAACAAATGCCTTGCCTGTATTTTGCAATAAATCAGCAGAAGTTTGGGCATTTGCAAAGCCAATCACTGCATTGTCAATGATTTCAACTTTGGTAGGCGCAAGTTTGGGGTAAGCTATTTGAAAACGACCTGCCGAAATAATAACAGAATCCATCATAGATATATCAAGTGGACGAGGACATGCCTCAATAAGAGAGTCGCTTTGCGCTGAAAGACAAAGACTTAGAAAAAGAAATGATATAGATAAAAATATTTTTCGCATGATTATAATAAGTAAATTGAACCGTTACGAAGGTCTGCGACCGTTCGTAAGGTTTCTATGAGAGAAAATAAATAAGTTTAGTAGCCCTTCGAGTGGTCGCAGACCCTCGAAGCGGCTTATCAAAAAATAGCTCAATTTACTTGCGGTGGTGGGGAGGTAGGTTTATCATAAAACCAATAAGCGGATATATTTTCGGTAATTATCCGCTCTTTTTTAGGGGTAAAAATAAAGGTTTCAATTTTTTCTATTGAAAAAATGTATTCAAAAAATGGATATTTTAAGGCAGTAGTTTTCTGTGTAGTTGCTTGATTATCTGAATATTGACTGACTAAATTACGGACGATTTTTTCTTCTTTTGTATCATGTACACAAGCAATGATATATTTTCCTTTTTCAAGGGTAATATTTTCTACATCATATCTTTTTCCTTCCAAAATAAACTCTTTTCCTTTTTTCTCCCAATGCAAAAGCGCAAAATCTTGCTTTTCTACCTGTAGAAAAACAAGATTTTTGCTATGTTGTACATGCTGCATTTTATATTGATGGAGGTTTTGCCAAAGCAAAAAGCATCCTCCTGCGCCAATTTGGAGCAAAATTATCAATAATATAAGTGCATGGATTTTTTTCATCTTTTGTCTCGCAGATGATACGCAGATTCAAAGGTTATCATCTGTGTGAATCTGCGTCTTTATATCTGCGTTCATCTGCGTGAAATTATCTTGCTACCGATAATGTTCCGCTAAAATGCTGTTTTTCGCCTGAAATAATAACGGTATATTGTCCTGCCCCGAAAGTGTGTGTATCAAGGATAAGTTGCTGATTATTACTGATTTGTTCTTTATGAACAAGACGACCTGTCATGTCATAAATAGCAAGTTCTGCATTTTTGCCCAAAATCGTTTCCCATTCTATTGTAACAAAGTTACTACTCGGATTTGGGTACATTTTGGCATCAAGGCTTTGCATTTCATCAATGCCTACATACGCTACATTTTGGGTAGTATCTCTGTAATTTGCATTCGTAATCTGTTCAATACCTCCAAAAGGAGGAGCTGCGGCATTGATGGTCAAAACAGGCACTTTTTCGCCATTTGCCAACCATTTATACTCTGTACGAGGCGCACGAGGTTGTATAAAATTGAAACCATTGTACGAAATCGAATCTTCACCCGTAAGCTTTGTTTTTACCCGTAACGCATCAAAGGTTTTGAAAGGCGTTGTAAGCGAACCCCAACCATCTACATGATTGATACGGGTTTGTCTTTGACGCACATAAACTAAGTTAGGAACATTCAAAATCGCTTCCGAATTTGAGGTATCTTTGTCGCCAAAACTCATTGGGAAATTATAAACCACATCAACGGGATTATTTACCAAAGACAAAGGAAAAGGCGAAATGCTCACAATTCCACCGCTTCCCAATTTTTGGAAATTGCCATTTGTGTTTCTAAAAAAATCAAAACCACTGCTGATGCTAATATTCATGCCACCACCGCCGCCACCACCACCTTGATTTGCCACAGGAATGACTTTGGCAACCGTAGCCGAAGAGAATGAAAGTGCATACGTGATGCCAGCATCTAATAGACTTATAAATGTATCAACACGCTGAAATTCAGGCTCAAAGAACGAATAATCCCAGCTTTGATTTGCGCCCGTTTGCGTAACAGTAGCCTGCTCCAAGGTAATAGAATCGGGTAGGCTAAACCTTGGTAAGATGCCAGGAACTGGCATATCATCTTGGGTGATGGTAATTTGCGCAGTAGCAAATATAGTCAAAGATAAGAACAATGAAGAAAGTATAATTTTTTGCATAAAAAATAAATAGATGACAAAAGTAGAAAAATTTTGTATCAAAAGATATATCAAAAAGTTGAAAAGGTAAAAAAGGTTTTAATCAAAAGACATTTTTTGCTGTGTAAAGCCTTTTTTCGCTATCTTTGCCGTTATAAATCCGTTTATATCTGCGAATTTACACCAAACTGCCAAACAATTTATGACAAAATATATATTTACCTTTTTAGTATTGCTATCAGGAAAAGAAGTTTTTTCGCAAAGCCCGAAAGCACCTATTCAGCAAAAAGTAATCATGGAAATCTCGGCTACTGAAAAACGGGAAATGCTGTGGGAATATAATTGGGCGGGCTGGAATTGGGTGGAAAATAAAGATACCTATCGCCCTCACAACGGGCATGATACTTTGTTGATTTACAAGGGTTGGAACGAAAAAGGCATAGATATATATGAACTTGTGCCACGTTTGGGCGCATTGGGTTCGGCGGTGGACATCTATCGTATGCAGGAGGCAAAACTTGTGTTGGGCAGAAATCTGCAACTCATTTCGCCCAATCCCGAATTTAATGAGGTACAATGTAAGTTAAAATTGCTGATAACTTATGATTTACAATATTGCGACAAAGACAAATATCCTTATCCTCGCAACTTAGATGAAGGCGTTATTAGCAAGGAAATCAATTTATTAACTCCCAAAAAAGCCACCGAAATACGGGGCATTGCTGCTTGTTTGGGCTTGCAACAAGGTGCTGCCCCCAATTATGAAGAAAAGTTTTTGATTTATGATTATCTCAAAAAAATGAAAGATGTCATGTTAGAAAAAGAGGGGAAAATCTATAATTTTTCTATGCTCACAACAGTAAGCGAAAATGAAGTACTAAAAAGTTATCAACTTGGGGGGAAAATAGACCTTACGGGCAAGATTTTAGAGGTAAAAAGAACAGAAAAACCTTTTATAGAGTGTAGAAAAAAATAAAGGTTTTTATTTTATAGTCTATTTATCAGGAATGAAAAATATTTCGGCAAGCTCAACACAAGTAAATAAACGGATAATCTATCTGAAAAATCACGCAAAGGCGCAAAGATATAAAGACGCAAAGAAAACAATATCAATACTTTGCGGCTTTGCTCCTTTTTTTCTTTGCGGGAATATTAGCTACTTATTTATTTTTCATCCCTTATTTACATCAATTCTTAACAATTCATTTATCATTCTTTATGCGCTATCCATTATTCATGATATTACTCTCTGCATTTTTGTTGGGCATTACCGCCTGTGAAAGCAAAAAAAATAGTGGAGATTACGAAGTGATTGACGGCATCACTTATTATTCTGGCAAAAAAAGCAATAACCTTGTCTATCAAATTGCAAATGACCCCGAAACAGCGGCTTTGTCGCAGCAACATACAGCAAGTCGCAAAGACATCAAAAGTTATATTCATGCTTGGCTTTATTACAATCAAGACGATGGCAGTATGATACCAGGCATTGCCAAAGGTCAGATGCAAGTTTCGCCCGATGGACTTAGCTATACGGTTGATATTCACCCCGATGCAAAATGGGAAGATGGTACAGCTATCACCACACAAGATGTCTTGTTTTCGCTCAAAGTAGCGATTTGTCCCCTAAGTGATAATAATGGAAGTGCTAATTATTTGGAGTTTTTTAAGTCTTTTACCGAAAAAAGCCCAAAGCAATTTCAATTTGACATGAAGAGTTATTATATGTTAAATCATATGTTTTTATGCAACTTTCCTATTATAGATAAAAGAGTGTATGACCCACAACATATTTTGGATAAATATAGTCTCGAACAACTGCAACAGCCTGCTACACAGTTGGCAAAAGATGCAATTTTGCAAACTTGGGTCAAAGAATTTACAGACCCAAAATATGGCAGAGACCCTAAGTTTTTGAAGGGTTCGGGTATGTATGAACTGGCTACATGGAACGCAGGACAAGAAATTATCCTAAAACGTAAGCAAAATTTTTGGGCAAAAAACTTATCGGGTACGTATTATAGTCAATATCCGGATTCTATTACGCTAAAAGTAATTAAAGAGGCGGCAGCAGTAGAAATGGGCATTAAGCAGGAACAGTTGGACATGACTACAACGATTGCAGGGGCAAATTATAAGAAAATGCAGCAAGACCCGCAAGTTATGAGCAATTATGTATTGAGAGATGGTCCTCGTTTTAGCTTTACGATGATGGCATTTAACCTAAGCCCAAACAAAAAGAAACAAAATCCTGCACTTGAAGATGTGTTAGTGCGCAAAGCGATTGCGTATTTATGTCCTGTGCAAGATATAATAAACCAAGTATTAGACGGTTTTGGCGACCCGATAGCATCGCCTGCATATTTCAAATCTACACAATACAATCAAACATTGCGTCCCATTCCTTTTCTACCCGCAAAAGCCGATTCTTTGTTGGCAGCAGCAGGTTGGAAAGATAGCGATGGAGACAAGATTTTGGATAAAATGCTTAAAGGCAAAAAGACAAAATTGAGCATTGCCCTAAGCTATAATCAAAAAAGTTCAGCAGGGGAGCAGATTGTGCGCAAGGTACAAGCAGAATTGCAAAAGGCAGGGATTGATGCAAGTTTAGACCCTTTGGAGCAGAATATCTTGATGGAGAAAGTTACTGCTAAGAATTTTGATGCAGTATTTATAGGTTTGTCGCCAGGCTCTATGATTATCGATTTTAAAGAAATGTGGTCTCGTAGTGCAGCAGGCAACTATTCGGGCTTTGGCACTGTGGACACAGATAAACTTATTGAACAAATTCGCACTATACAAGACCCTAAACAGTTCAAAATTTTGTCGGATAGTATTCAGCAAGTTATTCACAATCAACAACCTGTGGTGTTTTTCTACAATTCTCGTGGGCGCATGGTTGTGCATAAGCGTTTCAATCATGCCGATAAGTTGGAATTTTCACAGGCATATCTCAATACATTGGAAATGAAGCGCAAGTAGGATTTGAGGTAACTATCCTTTTAATAGGATAAGTTTTCGCACAGTTCAATTTATATATAACAACGCAGATTTACACAGCTATTTCTAAATCTGTGTAAATCTGCGTCCTTAATTTGCGAGAACCCCTTATTTTTTAATCTCCAACAATTCTACATCAAACACCAAGGTCTCATACGGTCCGATTTCTCCACCGCCAGCACCCATTTCGCCATACGCCAAATTGTAAGGAATATATAATGTCCACTTATCGCCTACTTTCATCAGTTGCAAAGCCTCTTGCCAGCCTTGAATTACGCCATTTGCAGGCAATGTCAAAGGCTCACCTCTGTCATAAGAAGAATCAAACACCTTGCCATTGATAAGTGTGCCATGATAATGCACAACTACTTGGTCGGTAGGTTTTGGTGATTCTGTGCCTGCGCCTTTTTTCAATACCTTGTATTGCAAGCCACTTGGCAAAACAATCACACCTGCTTTCTTTTTGTTATCAGCTAAGAAAACTTCTCCTCTTGTTTTGTTTTCGGTTTTAGCAGACTCCGCTTTTTTGGCTTGCTCTTCTTGCATTTTTTGTCCAAAACGGGATAAAAGTGCTTGGTTTTCACCAGGTTTTATACGCACTTTTGTAGAATCGCCTGAATCTTTGATGGCTTGTGCGATAATGTCAGCATTGAGGGTAATGCCCATTTTTTTGATGTTGTTGCCAATGTCCAAACCCAAAGCATACGAAATGCTATCATCAAAGGTTTTCATTTCAAGTGCAGCAACTGTGCCTTTTGCTTTGCCTTTTTTCTTGTCTTTTTGTGCGCAAAGTGGCAACACCACAAAAATGGAAAGCAATAAAATAAGAATGTTTTTTGTCATGAAGATTAGTTATTTAGAATTTCATGCAAAATAGCCCTAAAAATCCTCAGCATATTGTATTTTTTGCGACCATTTGCGGGGCAAAGGTAGGCAAAAACCTTGTTTTTACCTACATTCGGCTTGAACTTATTTTCTTAGAAAAGTGAATCTACGAAAGGAATCAGTAAAATAACAAGTGTGCCATCGGCTTCACCATTTTCTTTATATTTGGATTGAATGTCGCAGTTTATTTTTGCGCCACCTTGTGCATTGAGAATTTCGAGGCGTTTGCGATTGGCTGCCAGGGCATAAGATTTATGAAAACTCCCTCTTTTTTGGTTGATTTCCATAGACTTAGCAATGCC
>JAAFHL010000210.1 GCA_013298365.1 Bacteroidota bacterium
ATAATCTACACTACACATTTCCGTATTGAGCAATTTGCAGCATTTTTTCCTCTTGTAACAAAAAAATTGACTGAATAGGTCATATAAAAATAACCTATTCAGCCAAAAATCAGGATAGAAAACAGCTTTTGAGAGAAGTCTAATTCGTCCTTATCAGATGATAATTCACCGACAGCGTATGTGGATTATTAGTTTGGTCTAAATACGTACCTGCAAAGTTGCCATCAGCAAATTGCCCCACCGCTGCGGGCCAATTTGTAATATTCAACGAACCAGATGTATAAGTTACGATAGGCACAATACCTACACCCGATAAACCTACTGTAGTTAAAGAATAGCCGCCTGCACTATCTATTAAAAAATAAATAAACTGCCCATTTGTGCCACCACCTGATGGAATAGCAGCACCTGAACAAGCTAAGGTAGTAATTACCCCACTGTCGGGCATACAAGACAAATTTTGTAGGGCAACATAAGGTACGCCATCTACGGTAAATTGTATATATTCACTTACAAGTACGCCACAAGCAGATAAATTCCCGATATTTTGTACACCAGGATTAAGCGTTGTTGTATAGACAGTGCTTTGTGTAAGCGTGCTTGCATCTACAGCTTGAATGCTTACAGGTGCGCCAGCTACGCAGGCAGGCACCGTAAAATTAAATGCCCCATTAATCAAGTTAGTATAAGAAATTAATGTCCCAACTGTAATTTTTGCAAAGCCATTTGTTACAGGAGCATTGTTGCAATCAGTAGCCGTTCCTACATAGTTTGCAGTGATGTAGTTATTACTGCTGATGGTAATTGTTCCTAAACTGATGCTAGAAATATAAGGTCCTAAGTTTTGTGCATAAATAATATTGCCACAATCATCTATTACATTTATGACCAAGGGTGAATTGTAAGGCATTCCCCCTGTTACAGTACCTGTATTATCTGTCCAAGCAGAGCGAGTATCATTGATAGCCGTTGCGGTGATATTTACTTGTGTATTAATAACAGGATTGCCATTTGCATCTACAAATTGCACATCTAAATTGATGATAGGACCACCATAATCACAGTTCCAAAAAGAAAAATGTGCCAATGTGCCTACATATTTGCCATTTTGCAAGGTAGCTGCACCTTCTTGTTTCCAAATACCCGTTACCTCATCAAAATACCACAAAGGCAAAGTTGCAGGTGCAGAAGCCAATTTTGTAGGCGGAATGTCCATGCTCATATCTACCGTTTTGCCTTTAAGAATCTGCAAATGTTCGCCATTGCTGCCTTGCAATTCTACGGCAAGCATACCAAAAGACTCCAAACCTTGACGCACGCCTTCATTGTTTTGTCCCACCAAAGCACCTGGCATAATACGAGGAAAATCGCTTGATTCAGGATTAAGGTGCGCACCCATCAAGGTTACTGCCCCTGTATAGGTTTTACCTGTTCCGTCCATAATGCTATAAGGCGCAAAGTCCAAACTTACGCCATCAAAAGTGATGCTTGCGCCAGTACTTCCTGCAAAAGTGCCTCTTACAGTTTTTGGAATCAATTGAATTTCAACATGATTCAACACATCTGCTTTGCTAACATTAAAAGTACGTGTTCCTTTGAAATAGCCCGCTTTTTCAACGCTTACATAGCCATTAAATTGCGGAATATCCAAACCTTGTAGCAGGAACTCGCCATTGAGATTTGTCTGTACACTTTTGCCATGCGCACGCACAAGGGCATTTTTTACAGGTAAATGATTTTCGTCAATAATACGTCCTGTAATGCCACCACGAAAAGTATTGCCCCCATTTTGACTTGTGGTCGGAAAGCCACTCCATTCTTCCCTGCGGGAACAAGATGTAGCAACAAACATAATGGCAAACAGTGCGAGCAAGAAAAAATGAAAATGCTTTTTCATGAGCCTATAAAATTTAAAATATGATTTGTATGTTGGAGACTTTGTTGCTCCGAGTTACGTTAATTATTCACAAATAAACAAGTTTTTTTTGAAATGATAGATATTTAGTTTTTAGCTATCTTACGAGTTCAAAAAACACTATGATTGTACAAAAGTATGATTATTAATATATTAATCCAAAAAAAATTACAACAAACACAAAAACTACCCATTTGGAATGGTTATTTTTAATGTTTGAATGGTATAAATATTTTTATCTTAAAGCCCATACGCTTGTAACAAGTACCTATACAATTCCTTGCTTTTTCATAGAATCAATCATGTCCTTCATGGTATCTTCTACGTTTCGATAAGTCAATTTCAGGGCTGTTTTACTTTTGCTATTGTCAAAAATCAAAGGATAGCCTGCATTTTTGTTCACAAAATCCCTTGTAACGCCAAAAAGAAAGCCAATGCTTGCCATAAGCCATGTTGGAGCTGTCATAAAGGGCAAGCCAAAAGATTTGCCTGTTACTTTTTTGATGAGATTCCCTATTTCGAGCATCGTCAAAGTCAAATTATTGATAATATGTCTCCCTGCTGCATTTGCATTTTGCTCGGCAAGAATATGCGCCTTTGCTACATCTCGTACATCTACAATCCCAAAACGCAGTTCTGGCACACCTGTGATGAATTTTCCCGTAAGATAATCTTTGATGAGTTTTATGCTTTCAGAATCACTTGCAGGGGTAAGCGCAGGTCCCATCACAAAAGTAGGATTTATCACCACCAATTTCCACTCCTGTTGTGCATTAGCGATTTCCCATGCCGCTTTTTCTGCCGATACTTTGGAATAAGAGTAAGGCTGATGCGTGAGCGCACTTGTTGTGTTCCATTGTGCTTCGCTAAACGCCGTTAGTCCTTGATTTGTCATATCTGCGGCATCGCCATACACTGCAGCCGAACTTGAGGTGAGTATCACTTTTTTGACCGTTCCCGATTGAGTTGCCGCTTGCAATACATTTTTTGTCCCCATGACTGCGGGGTCTATCAACTCTTTTTGCGCATCTTTTACCTTCAAAATAAAAGGAGAAGCAATATGATAAATAACTTCGCAACCTTTTGCAGCTTCATTAAAAGAGCCTTCTTTGAGCAAATCTGCTTCCCAAAATGCTAATTTCCCTTTGCTGCCTGCTGCCATTGCTTCCAAATGCGCAAATTTGCGGGTATTTGTTTTGCTTCTTACAGTTACTCTAAGGCTATAACCTTCTTCCAATAAGTATTTACAAACCCATGAGCCTATGTAGCCTGTGCCACCTGTGATAAGTGCTATTTTATTCATATTGATTGTGGATATTTTACTGCGCAAAGATAGGATAAAAGAAGGATAATTACGATTTACGTCCCGCAGATTAGAACGCATATTTTTACAAATTAACGGTTTATTTGCCAATAATCTACAAAAAAAGCGAATTTTATCTATTCATCGCCGAAAGACTAACCCCATATCGCTTCTTAATAAAGAAAACTGCAAAAATGTTATAAAAATAAAATGGCGAAATCAGTTTGTAATATTTTCATTATATTTGTGGCGTATGAAATATTTGTATCTTTTTTCGATATTATCGTTGCTCTTTGCTTGCGGTGGCAAACCACAGGCAGAGGAGCATCCTATTTTCTATTCTGTAAGAGACCGCAATTTGTATGGTTGCATCAATCTTGATGGCGATTGGACGATTCCACCGCAGTATGCCTATATTGCGCCTTTCTCGGAAGGAATGGGGGCTATCAATATTGGGGGTGCAACACAAGGGCGAGATATGCCTGCAAATGGAAAATGGGGCTTTATTGATGCAAAAAATAACATTGTTATCAATCCTAAATACATTTCGCCACCTGTACGGAAGGCGCAACCCTACGATTTGCATGAACTTTCCTTAGCTTCTTTTGAAGGTTATGTATTTTCCGAAGGTTTAGCGGCTGTGTATGATGGAAAAGAATGGTTTTATATCAATCAAAAAGATTCGATTGTGATTAGTGGCTTGGGCATACAATCGCCTCGCTGCTTTTCCGAAGGCTTAGCGGCGGTTTACATCAATAATAAATGGGGCTATATTGACAAAAATGGGAATATTGCTATTCCGCCTCGTTTTTTGTTTCCTGCCAATTTTCATCAAGGTCATGCCTTTGTTATGGAAGATGACTTAGATGCCTATTGTATAGATAGAACAGGCAAGCGACTATACGAGCAGTATCGTCTGACAACGACTTTTCGGAACGGTTATGCGCCTGTAAAGGGCGGTTTTAGGGGCGAAAAGTTTGAAATTTCCGAAAATAAAAAGATGGGTTTATTGGATTCCACAGGTTATTTGTGTGTGCCTACGGAATTTGACATTGTACGCAGTTTTGGTTCGGGGCTTGCGCCTGCACTCATCGGCAGCGAACCGAAAACGGTTTTGCCTCTCAAAGACGACTATCAAACCCTTAAATCATCTGGGGGAAAATGGGGTTTTATTGATTCAAAAGGGCGATATATTATCAATCCTCGCTACGAAGACGCACACGGTTTCAGCAATGGCTATGCGGCAGTAAAGTCAGGTGGCTTATGGGGCTATATTGAGCCTGATGCTTCGTGGTTATATGAGCCGCAATTTCCTTGGGCAGGTGATTTCAATAAATTGGGCATTGCCAAAGTGATGTTGGGAGAGGCACATCGTCCCTATCATGGCAAACATGCGATGATAAATCCCGATAAAATCGTGTGGACAGAGCCGTAGTTTTGATTCTTCGGCTCCAGCCGAAGCACCATTTTAACTCGGAAAGTTTGCTTTTTTATTTTCTGTTGCTAAACGAACAATTTCAGCAATGCGTTTTTGGCGAGTTTCGGGGCGTTTTGCATTAAATAGCCATTCCAAAATGCCTCTTTTGCTTGAACGAGAAAAAGCAGTAAAATAGTTCAAAGCTATTTCATTTTCGCTCAAAGCCGCTTGCAAATCAGGAGAAATTACCAAATTTTCTACATCGTCTAATGCTGTCCAAGTGCCTTTCTGCTTGGCAATTTCCACCATTCTCAAGCCTGCTTCTGTCATCAAATCTTGCGCTATCAAATAGGCTACTTTCCGCTTATTCACAGCACTCCAATTACTTTTGGGATTTCTCTTAGAAAAAAACTGCACCCGACTTTGTGCATCATGCTTGCGTACAGAGCTATCAATCCAGCCAAAACACAAAGCCTCATCTACTGCCTCATCGTAAGAAATAGAAGAAATACTTGAATCTTTTTTGTAAAGCTGTAGCCAGATATTTTGCTCCTTTACATGATTTTCTGCAAGCCAAGCTCGCCAAGTAGCTCTGTCTTTTGCGTAGAAAATGGTGGTTGTATTTGTAAGTGCCATAAGTGAAATGCTATAACTACTTAACGCTATTAATTTTTTGCGAATTTTACAGTGGTTAATGTCGAACTGTAAAACAGATTAAAGCGAAAATCTGCGCTCTTTTACCTCCGAAAATCGGTGTGAATCTAATTGCATCAACGATGACATGAGCGCAAGTAGTGATAGTTTGGGCTTCGATTCGCTCCACTTGACGTTGATGAACCTGTTGAGCAATTTTATTTTTTCTTTTCAATAATTTCCATCACTTTTTCTTCTGTAAGGTTTAACGATTTTGCTATGATAGTAATAGAAACCCCATTTTCATAAAATCCGAGTACAGCCTCTATCTCTTTTCTCTCTTCGCCCCTCTTTAATCCCTCATTTTCTGCCGTTTCAGTAACTTGCTTTATCCCTATATAACTCAAACGACTTTTCTCATAATCTTCACGCTGCTGTTTTGACAAATTAGCCACTTCTGCAGTATTAAAAGCCTGTGCAAAAACAGACTCGTTCAATATTTGCGGAATATCGGTCATTTTTTCCAAATTTTTCAGAAAATATGCCCACTTATCAAAATGTGTTTCCAGCTCCAACGCTGTTTTTTTAAACGCAGGCATCTGTAAAAATATCAACCCCAACTTTTCATAAAACGGGTTATCATATTGGTCTTTTAGCATCACATAACGATGAAATTCTGCGTTTTTTTCAGGCTCGTACCAAAAATCTAAGACGGCTATAAAATAAATTGCACTCAATTCAAAATTCCATTCCCCTCGTTGCGCCTGCTCTCGTATCGGATAGGTTAGGTAATACATCATCCTATCCTTGAAAAAATCCACTTTAGCTTTTTGCATCTCCACAATAAATCGCTCGCCACTTGCCGATTTGCAGTGAATATCAAAAAATGCCTTCCGTTCTTCCATCGTGTCTGGCAGTTGTTCTACATTTTGAAACGTCAAATCTGCAATTTGATGATGCAAAGGCAGCAACTGATTCAAAAAATCAATTAACAAAGCCTTATTTCCTTCTTCACCAAACAGTTTCTTAAAACCAAAATCTGTGTATGGATTGATATATTTTGCCATAATTTTAGTACTTTATTTACAACTCAAATATACAACATTTTCTCTAAAAAAACCTATTTTGTGTTATTAAATCGCTCAACTCTTTTTTATCGCCCAATCAAAACCAATAAATGTGCGCTCTGCCATAATTTCAATAATATTTACTACAAAAATAACGATTTAATATGCCTAATTTCACGCAGATTTTTACAGATAAATTAGCTATTTACGAAAATCTGCGTGAACTTAATGCTGTATGCCTAAAACTTCCAGCCACCCTTCAACTTATCCAATGCCTTTTTGATGCTATCTTGCGCACGTTTACGGGCTTCTTCCGCCTTCTTTTTCAACTCATCTGCTCGTTTTTGTGCCTCTAATTCTGCTTTTTTCTTCGCTTCTTCTGCCTTTTTACGGGCTTCTTCTTCGGCTTGTTTACGAATTTCCTCCGCTTTATCTTTTGCTGCATCTATTGCCCTGTCCTTAACCTCCTCCACTTTTTGTTTGAGGCTGTCTTTATTCAAAGGGATATCTACGCCTGTTTGCTGTTTGATGATGTCCTCCGCTTTATTTTTTACCTCTTCCTCAATTTGCGCTTTTGCATCTTCGGCTGTTCCTTTGCCAATGCCCACAATTTTAGGGTTTTGTCCTGTTCCTCCAAGTTGCAAATCTACTTTGAGACGTGTAGGCGGTTTTTTGAAAATATCTATTCCCCCCAATTTACCCAATGCCTCTTGTACAGCCTGCCCAACTTTGCCAAAGGGCGCATCAACTTTTATCAAATAATCCAACGCTCCACTCAAATTTTGTCTGCCACTCACGTTCAAATGTATGTCTTTTTGCGGAATGTTTATGTCAAAAGGAGAGACATTCATCCAGCCATCTTTGATGTCAAATGTTGATTTTGCGCCATTCAAAGTCATTTCTTTTAACTCCGAAATCTTGGTAACTTCTGCCATTTTTGCCGTTATCGGCGAACCCAATAACTTTCCTTCTGCTACTTCAAAAAAGCCAGTACCATTGATTTGTTCCAAAATAGGCAACATACTTTCCTTCAAGCCGCCTGTCATTTTCACATTTGTATTAAATCTCCCCTTAATATGCTCCAAAATAGGGGCAAGTTTGCGCAAACTCGGAAAATATTTGAGAGCTTCTACAATCACCAAATCACGAATATCTATATCCATGCCATACAAGGGCATTTTGATATTTTTGCTATCATACATGCCATTTAGGGTAAAATTGCCCCCCAAAGTCTGAAAAATGACATTTTTCATCAATAAGGCTTTGTTTCCCACAGCTACTTGTCCCGCAAAATTGTTGAGTTTCAAATTGTCATAAATCACTTCACCTACTTTTGCATTAAGCGTAATATTATAAGCCGCAGGTACTTCTACCGCAGACAATTCGCCCGACTCCGAAGGAGCAGGCGCATCAGCACTTGCTTCGCCAGAGTAGCCCATCAACTCATTGATGTTCCATTTTTTGGATTGAATATCTATGTTTCCGCCCAAAGATTCATTTTCTAACAAAGCAAAAGCCATGTAGTTTGTTAGGTTTCCATTCAAAGTATAATCTGTTTTGCCCAACATGCCTACCACATTTGCAACGTTCATTTGTGTATTAGAAAAACTCGCCTCACCCGAATTGACACTTACAGGATAGC
>JAAFHL010000211.1:0-719 GCA_013298365.1 Bacteroidota bacterium
TGCCCGTTTTTTGATTTTGAATAATTATTTGTAGGAGAAAGCCCTGTTGTATAGCGGCTAAATCTTGTTATCAACAGGTATTATACCTATTATTTTTACCGTACTCTGATTCTCCAGAATCGCAGCCTACTAACTCATAAAACTTGTTTTATCTGACCGAAAATCCTTTTATTCGGCTACATAATGCACATATACTTTGTTTCGTTAGCGGCGATTCTGGAGAATCGCCGCTACGGAATGCCATACACAAACTACCCCGAAACCTTCCGCATAAGCATTTCAAGAGGTCCTTGTTTGAAATATTTTGACCATAAAATACTGAAAATAAAACAGCCTATAAAGAAACTAAACGCAAAAGCAAAAATAGCCACAGCAGGTAATGCAAATTCTTTTCTAAAATAGCCTGTATAAGAAAGTCCGCTTATTTGAGACAAAAGTATCATGCCGAGTGTCAGGTGCATAACATAATGTGTAAGGGTCATTCTGCCTGTTAAAGCTAAGTAATTCAGCAGTTTATGTGTAGGATATTTTTCGCCAATAAACATACACAAAGAAATTACCATCAAAGCAAAACCTGCGGTTATTGCCATAAAAGGTAGGTAAGGCGGAAAATATTCACTCATAATATATTGCGTAGCCCCTTCGCTAAAAAATCCATTTCGAGCAAGGATACGAAGCACTTCAAACACAACAAAAAACAAAAAACCAGTCAAAAAAAC
>JAAFHL010000211.1:729-7971 GCA_013298365.1 Bacteroidota bacterium
AACCTTCCTTTGTACGGTTTTGTCATGCCAATCTAATCGTCCAAGCCACATTCCCAGCATAAAATAAGCTACCCAAGGAAAAAAAGAATTCCAGCCATTGTATAAACTGTTCCTTAAAAAACCTTTAATCGTCCAAAAGTCAGCATATTTTGTTGTCTCAAAGTCCCAACTTGTTTCTATCGGAATGACAAACAGCAAAATATGAAAGATGACAATCGCAGCCCCTGCAGCCCACAAATAGTAGCGTTTGGGGACAAAAAGCATAAAGGCAGCAAGGTGCATATATGCGCCATAAAAGTGCAAAATATCGCCGGGCCACCAACTATATAGCAACACGCCCAAGGTAAAAAAGAACCATGAGCGTTTGAGTACAATAGATTTATGTTTTTGTTTTTCTTCGAGGCTGTATTCCGTTCTATTTGTCATCAAAGCAAGCCCCATGCCTGCCAAAATGATGAAAATGGAGGTAGAATTTCCCACAAATAGATTGAGAAAAGCCCCAAAACCTTGTTTTGCCCCCAAAGTGCCAAAGCAAAAATTAAAATTGACGATAAACATCCCAAAAATGGCATACGCTCTTGCAATGTCAAAACCGATGATTCTTTGTTTCATGCTGCAAAAGTAAGGAAATTACCAATTATAAGGCATTATTTAAAAAGAACTCGTTTCCTGTTTCGTATTTTCTGGTTTAGCAGTATTATCGTCTTTTATGCGTTTTCAAAAACCGTTTTCCTGTGCTTGATTCCCTAATCCACAATATGAAAAATCAAATCTTTGATAGACATACCATGTTCCGTTAATCTATATTCAACAATAATTGGCGTATCTTGAATAATTTTGCGCTCCACCATTTTTATATCCTCCAAATATCGCACTTCTTTGGTCAAGGTGGAGGAGGTGATACGATTCAAAACAGTTTTGAGTTTGTTGAAACGTTTAGGGTCATCGCACAAGTACGCAAGGATTTGTCCACGCCATTTGCCACCGACAATGTCTAACACATCGGCTACAACCTTGATTCCCTGTTGTTTAGTTTTGATTTCCATATCTAATGTTACATTAAGTATCTTGGTTCTATGACATTTTTTGTGGAAGGCATCTAAAATGCCTCGTTTTGGTAGGGACAGGGCAATGCCCTGTCCCTACCAAAACGCAAAACCACAAAAAATGCCATAGAACCCCTAGAAGAAGCGGCACAAGCACAAGATTTTGTTTCGGCAGGTGGCGCAAATGGGAAAGTCTTTTTATTGCCTGATTAAATTCAAAAATAAGTCTTTTGATGTTATAAGAAACCCCTACAATAAGTTGATTTGTAGGGGTTTTCTGCGTAAAGCTTATTTTTTCCGAACAACATTATATCAGAAAACGTAATTTATAGGGTATTTAGTTCTTTGCAAAAAAGAACATTATCCTGCCTCTGTTATTGTTCATACACAACTTACAGCTCGTCCAAATTTACCTGTACCTGCAAATACACTAACCTACCTACTCTCGGTCCTCCATACACTTGGTATTGCTTGTTATTCAACAAGTTAGAAGCACCTACTTTAAAAGTTGTATGAATTTTGGGAACGGTTTTGTTTACTTGCGCATCTAACAAATAATATGTAGGCACTAAGCCTGTAAACTGTGGCGAACCCTCAAAGATAAAGCCTTGAATCCATTTCAAATTAGTACTACCGCTCCAATGCTTAAACCTTATTTTTCCTATGTTAAAGTTCACGTCTCTTGCCGCAATACCAATGTTAAATTTGTGTTCAGGCGTATTAAATGCAGGAATTAAGGGGTCTGCAAGGTCTTTTTTATTCAATTTGTTCCAAGAATAATTGGCATTGATGGAATAAGCGACTTTGAAATAGTAATTTACCCCAATCGAAAAACCTTGTGTGCTTACTCTTGACGCTGCATTTGCGGCAATCCTATATCCTTGTGCAGCCGTTAGGCGATTAAAAGTTGTGTCTATCGTGGCATCTACCGCTAATTTGTAACCAATAAAATCGGTATAACTGCTATAATAATAACTTGCATCTACAAAAATATGGTTAAACAAAGTTGTTCTATAACCCACTTCTAGGGTTTTTACCTTTTCGGGGCGAATCGGGTCAATGGAAAGTTTGACTAAGGTATCTCTATTTTGGGTATTGATGAAATTATTGAGTGATTCTATGGTGTAATAATCATAATAGCCTGATAAATTTCCTACCAAAATGGCTCTACCTACGTTATAATAGAGATACTGGTCTGCTAAGGTCGGATTTCGGATAGCAGAGGCAAAAGAAAAGCGCAAAATATCTTTTTCAGATAGACTATATACCGCAGAAGCCGCTGGAGAAAAGAGGAAATTGAAATTTTGGTTCTTATCCATACGCAAAGTGGCATTTAGCTTCAACCTTTCGCTATAAAATTTCTTTTCTGCCCCCGCATAAATCCCAAATTCGTAGTTACTGATGCGAGTAGCTGCCGTATCTCTGCTGATTACGCCATTTGGGTCGCTTGTCGTAGTGATTTTGGCTGTATCACTAAAAATTGTCCCTTCGGAATTAGGTCTATACAAGCGGAAATTGCCGCCTGTGGTAATATCTACCCATTTATTGATAGAAAATTTATACTCGCTATGCAAGTGATACAAAGCAGATTTATCAAAAAAACGTGTTCCACCTTGCGTGGTTTTGAGAGAGGTGATAGAGTCAAAAGCTGCTTTAAATTCAGGTGTGCCAGGTGCAAAATAGCCTTTTCCACGAGAATCTGCATAGTTTCTTGCCAAATCATGCCATTTTGCCAAAGAATCTTGATATTGCCCTAAGAAATTATCTAAGGCTGGAAAATAAGGATTTTGGTCGCCAGGCAAACCTGGTTGATAGGTTGGGAAGCCAGGAAGTTGCTGCACTTTTGCCACCATTCCCCCAGGATAGTAGCCAGGCGTATTATTGGGTACGCCACCATTCCAAAAATTACGATAATCCTTTGTCCACTCCCCATTGCTATTTGCCAATTCATTCAAACGAAAAGCCGTAAAAACTGCATCATACGAGTTTGCTGCATCTTCTTGTGTGCTATATGCACGAATGAAAAATTTATCAGGTTTTCTCAATTCTATTCGGTTTTGATAAAACTTTATCCCCTTCAAACTATAACGGTTATCTCCTTGATAAACAGTAGTTCCCGTTCCAAAATTGAAAGAATAAATCGCCTCCCAATCTTTCCTAATTTTGTAATGTAAAGCCATATTTGCCTTCATATTACGGGTATCATAGTTCACTAAATCTTCCTCATTATAGCCCGTTCTATGCCATACACCCAAGCCAGGCGAAACAATTCTACCACTATAACTTGACGCATTATTGATACCATCTGTCAAATTTTCGTCTCCATAACGATTGACCGCATCATAACTACCAGGATTATTTACTCCTACTTTGGAAGAAGTAGAAGGGGCATAATTATTGGCAACCCAGTCATTTGCCATAAAACCGTATAAATTCAATTTTAGCGCAAGTTTGTCATCACCCGCTTTATTTTTGAAAGCGTGAGCATAACGCAACGCAAATTCGCCCATGCCCCTTTCTGCACCTTTGAAGGAAATGCTCAAACCTTTCATCAAAAAAGGGTCTTTTGTGGTCATGCTAATTACCCCGTTGAAAGCATTTGGTCCATAAAAAGCCGAACTTGCCCCCACAATTAAATCTACTTTTAATATATCTAAATCAGAAGCTCCTAAGAAATTTCCCAAAGAAAAATTCAATCCTGGCGACTGATTGTCCACCCAGTCTATGATTTGTAAAGAACGAACAGGCGAAGTACTGTTAAAACCTCTCGTATTGATGACCTTAAACCCCATACTTGCCGAAGTCAAATCTACGCCTTTGAGTGCGCCCAGACCTTCATAAAAATTGGCAGCAGGCGTTTCTTTAATGGCAATCACGTCCATCGCCTCAACGGTAAGGGCTGCAGTTTTTTGTTTTTCGCTGATACGAGTGTCTGTAATAACGACATCACCCGTTGTTGTGCCATTTTTTGCCGTACTCATCTCAAGGCGAACGTTTTGCTTAATGTCCTTTACTTCAAAAAGGGTAGAATCATAGCCGATATAGTTGGCAACTACTGTAAAAGGAGGTGCTTTTGGCGAAGAAATGGTGAATTTTCCATCACTTTCGGTATATGCACCCATATCTGTGCCTTGAATCGTAACGGTTGCACCTTCTAATGGGGCGTCACTCTTTTTGTCTGTTACAATTCCCGAAACTTGATACTGCCCGATGGCTTGCAGGCAAAAACAGATAAAAAATAAAAATAATAAAGTATGAGTATATTTTTGTGTCATAATGAATCATGAAATTTGTTTAAAAAAAATAGCGAGGCAGAATAAATTTGCCTCGCTACCATATAAAATAGAGAGAATATCATTGAAATATTGCTTTTCAACTTTCCCTTCTGAACCTCGAATTATTCAAATACTACTTTGCTAAATCCTTGGCTATTTTTGAATTGTATTCTTACATGATAAAGCCCCGCAGAAAGATTATTACGTTTCAAGGTATATTCTTTGCTGTTTAAGCCTGTTTCTGTTGCTACCATTTTGCCAGTAACATCAAATACACTCACTTCTGTAATCAACTCACTACCAATGCTTTTCAAAATTGCTTCTGTTTTTGCAGGATTAGGGAAAACGAGGAAGTTTTGATTAATTTCACCTTTGTCAATACTTGTAGAACTAAGTGACAACGTACCAATGATACGTGGGTTCAAATATGCCATCACCGAGTCAATATAAGTACGACCTTTTGCTGCAGACATATCAGGATTTCCACGCAATTGAAGGCAGTTTACGACTGTACCAGGCTGACCTGCCGCATTTGCAGCAGCAATATAGCCCGCTTCGTCCCACCAATCCCAAGGACTTCCTTGCTCAATTTGTGGATTTGCACCTGCACCTGTACAAGAAAGGGGCGCACCTGGTGCAGGGGTAACAATTGGATACAAGCCTTCATTTCCATTGTTTTTTGCATTTGCTGCCAAAGTATATGGGTCAGTCAAAGTCGCTACGGCTGCTGCCATTGCATCATTGTTACCCAAATAGTTCGCTCTACGAAGGGCATCATAAGTACCACTTACATTTACCACGAAATCGCCCGTAGTAGGCACGATTACCGCACCATACGTATAAGGCGCAAAAGGGTCTTTTGTGGTGTGGAAACCTACCATCGGTGGCTCACCTGCTTCTAACCAAGAAGAATCCCCTAACGCTCCACCCAAGTTGAACGCCATCGAAATACGTGAGCTATAGCCTACGTGATTTGGACGAGACAAAGCAGTAGAGTCTGTTCCGTCAAAATTACCATTTACCGCAGGAATTACATACGGCTGTCCTGTAGTAGCATTAATAAATTTGGTAAGGTTCAACTCACTTGCTTTGTTCAACGTAGCTGCACCAAAGCTGATGTAACCACCTGTACCAATGCCACCTGCAACGATAAATGAAGAATCTATGCCATACGAATTGTTCATTTCAGCAACTGATTTGCGGAAATATCTCACACAACTACGCATGTCCTGAATACCCCTGTAAGCGGCATTAATCAAGGTATTTGTTCTTACATCTTGGTCGGTTGAAGTCGGATTCCAACCCAAACGATTTGACATAACTGCGGCAACATAACCACGTCTTGCAAATTGTTTTGCCATTTCTACAATGGTAGAGTCTTTACGAGAACCTGTTGCTTGTCCATTGATTACAGGTGGCAAAAAGCTCCCTGTATGGCTCAAAATAATTAATGGTCTTTTGGTGAAAACATCGCCTACAGGCTGATAGATGTCCATTTTCAAGTCGCTCATCGCAGGCGCACCTGTAATAACGGTTAAATTTTGTCCGTAAACAACATCATTTGTAATGTTTACTGAGCTAAAAATCTCTGACAAATATCGTTGTGCAGATACTTGTACAGAAAAAGCAAGTAGCATAACTATGCCTAAACTTTGTACTGTTTTTCTCATTTTTTTAAATGTGAATGATTAAAATTGAAATGGCGTGTAAGGTATGTATAAATATTGATAATACAAAAAAAAAGCGTTATTTTGCAACCATATTAATGATAAATGGGTTTTAATTACGATTTGTACATGTTAGTACAAAATCCGCAATAACAAAAAAAGACATGAATATTGGAAATATAGGCGAACTATTCACCGCATTAGCGATGGCAAGTGCCACAACCGCCACAGTTAGCTTTGCGTTTGCTGAAAAGAACGAAATGCCTAGCGAAAAATCGGCTTGGGAAAACCTCGGAGTAGGTAGTTTTGCTACGCATATTGCCTCTGTTTTGGGCATTATTGCTACTCTGTTTTATATGATATACACACATGATTATCGCTATCATTATGTGTGGTCGCACTCTTCAAATGAGTTGCCTGTATATTATATGATTTCTTGTTTTTGGGAAGGACAAGAAGGCAGTTTTCTGCTTTGGACATTCTGGCATGCTGTATTAGGAGGCATTTTATTGAGAAACAAAAGTGAATGGCGAAACCTTGTCATGGCAGTTATTGCCTCGATTCAGATGGTTTTATGTACCATGATTTTGGGAGCATATTTTGGCGAAATTTGGGTAAAAGCCTTTTATGTCTTGGCATTGCTGATTCCTGCTGCTGTTTTTGCCAAACCTTTGATAGATAATAAATTACATTTTAGTAAATTGTCTTTTCAAGGCAATTTTCATATCGCTTCCCTTATTTTGCCTGTGCTTGTTTTGCTGCTTATTGTGAGAAATCAATCAGGTTTTGGCGAAATTTGGTCTTTTGCTGCGGCTTTTAGTAGCGGAACAAATGTTATTTTTACCTTATGGGTGCTAACCCTGACAGGGTATGTCGTTTTTTATTTTTATTTTGTAAGAGAAAATATCAAGCAACAGCACTATCCTGAAATTTTTGCAGGGGCAACTTTGGCAGCTTTGGCGGTTGTCATTTCTTTGGTAGAAAATAGTAGTTGGAAAATTGGTAGCACGCCTTTTATGCAGTTGCGCTATGCGATGGCAAATGCGCCGATTTTCCAAACAGACCCCGATTTTGTCCCTACAAATGGCAGTGGTTTAAATGCGTTGTTGCAAAATTATTGGATGGTTATCCACCCACCTACCTTATTTTTGGGTTTTGCTTCTACCATTGTGCCTTTTGCTTTTATGGTGGCAGGTTTGATAAAAGGAAAATATGACGCATGGATTGCACCTGCACGTACCTGGTTGCTTTTTT
>JAAFHL010000212.1 GCA_013298365.1 Bacteroidota bacterium
GCTAAAGTTAATATAAAACGTTGTTTTGCTTTTGCGCTTGCGCCAATGCGATGATAAAATTTGATTGCCCTTTCATTAAAAACAGGCGTTTGCCACTCGATATGTGTCGCCCGCATTTGCTGTGCTTGCTGCACAACTGTTAGTAGTATAAAACCCCTTCTTTTATTTTTTCAAAATGCGAAATCAGTCCAGCACCTCTATCACCCGTAATAAGGCTTATTCCATAATCGGCAAATTCATTCGCTTTTGCTTGATTTCCGAGAAAAAGGTTGATGCGAACCAGCTGCAAAATGCCCAAAATTAAACATTTTTTGAGGAAAAATCAAAAAGGAAGCAGCACATGAAAAAAGAGGAAATTGTTTTTTCAAAAAAAAGGTGTACATTTACAACTTATTTCAACTAATATTCAATTTTAATTATTTTCTAATGGAAGGTGTAGTAAAGTTTTTTAATGAAGCCAAGGGCTTTGGTTTTATAAAAGCTAATAATGGAGAAGAAATTTTTGTACATGTATCTGCTTTGCAAAATGAAATTCGAGAAAATGATTCCGTAACTTTTGACGTTGTTGACGGAAACAAAGGAAAAAATGCAACAAATGTAAAACTAGTAAACATGGTATAAGCTCTTTTACTGGCGCAAGATTCATTGCTTGTTCCTACTTTTGACAAGTATTTGCTTGCAATCGTACACTTGCTTTTATACAATAGCTGGCACAAGCGAGGACGCTTGCACCAGCTATTGTTTGTTTTTATCGTTTTTTCATTTTGCTAAGGCGTGCTGCATTAGGGGTGAACATCATAGACTAAGCCTAAAACCCTGCGGTAAACAAATATTTTGCTATCTTAAATTTGTCCTTTGCAACTGCTTGAATATGATTGACAAAATTGTGAAAAGCCACCGTTTCTTGTGCAACAAGGTTCATTTTTTCGTAGGAATGAAGCAGGCAAACAGCTTTTATTTCGGAATGATAATGAAGCGGCAAAGGATAACCTTCATAGACTAAACCTGGGTGCAAAGTTTCAAAATGCAAAAAATAGTTGGTAGGAATCCGTTCTATGCCTTCTAAACAACGAGTTTCAAAGCCATTGCAATTCAAATCCTCCATGCTGCGCAGAAAGTCGGCTAAGACATCGGTTTCAAATACATGTGAATAGAATTTAGGCTTTTCGGTATTGTATAATTTGGAAAATTCGTTGAGAAAGAAACGATAAAAAGCCAAAAACTCCTCTCTCAACACCGTTTTAGAAAGCAAATATTGTTTTTCTCGATAATGAAAAGCCATTTGTGGCACGCCTACGGGCATTGCCAAGACTTTTTGATACGCATTTACACGTTCAAATACAAAATCGTCTTTGTATTGCTCCTCGTAAATCAAGTCCATTTCGGGTTTGTCTTCTACGATAAGCTCATAAGGTAACATGATGTGCCAATGTGCTGCCATATTTGTTGCGTGTGAAAAATTAAGCGTGGATTGTAAAGCCAATTTGATAATATTTGCACAAATATACTACATTTATATTCATAATTGCAAATATTTTTATTATTTATACGAAAATAAATAGAAAAAGTTATCAATAGCGTCTATTTTTGCCATAAAAAACGCAGATTAGCGCAAGTTTTTTGCGTTCATCTGCGTTGTTAATTGCGTAATAAGTAAGTTTATGAAATTAGTTTAGAGAAAATTTTAACACTCAGTAATTTATTTTTAAATTTTTACACTAAGGAATGAGTGAAAAATAAGTTGTTAAGGTTGTCCATTCTGTAAGAATCCAGAAACTTCATACTTAAACACTTAGCTTTTCTAGATTCTTGCAGAATGGTTATTGAGCTGTGCCGAAATATGGTTATTTTATTTTTCACACTTTCTTAACTATCAACTTTCCATTTTCAACTACTTATTACGATTTGCTTACCGCTAATACCATTTTAATATTCAATTTGAGGGAAATCGCCCATACATCTACTAAATCCTGAATAGATAGACTTTGGTCGGGGCGCAAAATAATCGTAGGCGATTCTATGCCCGTTACCGTTTTTTGCAATTCGGTTTCGAGTTGCTCAAAAGGAACTTCCGTTTTATTGATATAATATTTTTTTTCGGCATCAACCGAGAGTGTAATTTGCTGTTTGTTAAGAGATTGTGCAGCACTTGCCTTTGGCAAAGTCAATCGAATGACATTGGGATTGGCAACCGTAGAAACAATCAAAAAGAACAGAAACAAGAAAAACATAATGTCATTCATTGAGCCTGTGCTTACCTCTGGTGCGAATTTAGATTTTGTACGTATTTTCATTTCAGTTTGCTTTTAGATATTATACTGTGAACGGGATACATTTGCTCACAGTTCAATTTTGGTAGGGGTTCAGTGCCTGAACCCCTACCAAAGAATAATTCAGTTTATACATTCGTTTGGTATATGTAACTTTTTGGTTTGTTTTTAACATACCCTTTACAGCGTTTATGACGCTTTTTTTACTTGTTGTGGTTGTTTTAAGAAAGTCATAAACTCAAAGATTTCTGTTTCTACTTTGAGGGCAAAACGTTCTACCAAAAACTGTAAAAAGTGATAGGCTATATACGCCAACATTCCCACTAAAAGTCCGGCAAAAGAAGTTACCATTTTTATATACAAACCACCCGCAATTGTACCAATAATAATATTGTCTTGCGCCGCTATTTCAGAAAAAATCTTAATAATCCCCAAAATTGTTCCCAAAAAGCCTAACATCGGGGCAATCCCAGCAATAAGTCCCAAAATAGAAAAAGGATTTGAAATACGGGTAAACAAAATATTTGCTACAGATTCCATAGAAGCCTCTACCTCTTTCAAGTCGCCGCCTGCGCTCATGCTTTTGAGTCCTGTATGTACCACAATCGGAAATGCGCCATCTTGCGTATCACAATGTTGTATAGCAGCATTCAAATCCCCTTTGATAAGCTGCTCTTTGATATGCGGCATCATATGTTTATTCATGCGAGACATTTTGAAATAATACAAAAGCCTTTCTACGAATAAAAATAGGGCAAGGACAAACAATAAAAGTATCGGAATCATTACATAGCCTCCTTTTATGGCTATATCTAAAAATGACTCTGTTTTAGGAGCTGTTGCTTGCAAAAAGAAAATGTGCATATATATTTGGTATTAAAATCTAAGTGGCTGCAAATTTAGTGAAAAAATGGTTTAATTTGTACAACATGTTGTTTTTTTTCTTGTTTAAGGGAAAATACATGTAATATTTGGGTATTATGCCAAATATTTCAGCGAAATTGCACCGTTTTTGCTTGGAAAATAAAACGTTATTGCGAATGTATCACAAAATTAAACATATCATTGAGCATTTTTGGCATATCGAAGAAAAAGATATAAGTGACAGATACATGCTTGTAACATTGATTGTATTTATCTTTTTTCTATTTACGCAAGTAATTAGCAATTTTTTTGTTACCATAAATGTTGCTAACAGCATTTTGACCCTACTAAGTTTATTCCTATTAATTGGGTTTTTATATTTGTTTCAAAGCAAAAAGCATCGCTTTTTAAGCAAAATCTTATTCGTATTCGTTACACATATCCTTATATTTGTTTTTTGGATAACAAGTGATGGACTATTGGGTGCAATTCCTACCTTGATTCCGATTTTGGCTTTTATTGTTGTAGCGATTATGCCGCATCAGTATGCGTTTAAGACCCTTATATTTTCGCTCTTTTTCTGCACGTTTCTCATTGTATCTGACTTTTTATTTCCTGCTAGCATCACACCCTATCAATCTTTGGCAGCTCGAAAAACAGATATAATTGTGAGCATATATTTTACCCTTTTGTTTGTAAGTTTTTCGTTTATGTACCTCAAAAAACAATATCATGTCAAAGAAATTGCTTTACAAAAAGAATATGATGCGCAAATACGACTTAATGAGGAGTTAGACCACTTTGTTTATCGCACCTCTCACGACTTACGTGCGCCTATTTCTTCGACTTTGGGCTTGATTACCTTGATTAGAATGTCCAAAAATATAGATGAAATCCTGAAATATGTAAATTTACAAGAAAAAAGTCTGCTCAAAATGGACGGTTTTATCCACGATATTCTCAGTTATTCGCAAAACAATCGAGTAGAAATCATCTACGAAAAAATAGATTTTAAAAGCCTGTACGAAGATACTATCGAATCCCTACAAGAAGAAACAAGACAACATATTGTGCAAACCAATCTGATTTTTGATGCCAATAAAGATTATATCCTGGACAAACCTCGCCTACAAACTATCTTTAAAAACCTGATAAGCAATGCTTTTCGATACCATGACCCGCAAAAAGAAACCGCTTTTTTAAATATTAAAATTAAAGAAGATACTCATTTTATTACGATTGCGTTTGAAGAC
Source organism: Bacteroidota bacterium (assembly GCA_013298365.1). Lineage (GTDB taxonomy): Bacteria > Bacteroidota > Bacteroidia > J057 > J057 > JAAFHL01. Next base: position 4,388 of record JAAFHL010000212.1, read on the forward strand.
AATGGCATAGGGATTCCCAAAGATTGTGTTCCCAAAGTCTTTGATATGTTTTACCGAGCGCATCGAACATCGGTAGGCTCTGGCGTAGGTTTATACATCACTAAGCAAAGTGCAGAAAAATTAGGCGGTAACATTATCTGCATTTCGCAAGAATTTATCGGTACTACCTTTGTGATTACTTTACCGAAGAAAGAAATGAAATAGGCAAGAATTTAAGCATCTTTCCTATTTGTATCTAAAACGTGGCAGTTTTTTGAAACCTGCCACGTTTTTTGCCTTAAAATGAAATAGGCAAAAATTTCTCCCTATATTTTTTTTTGCAAAATGGCTTTATCTGCGTTTCTTTGCATGATGCGCCCAAGGGCTTTTGCATACATTTTCTAACATTCTATTTATGATAAAATACACTTCACTGCTTTTCCTTTCTTTATTTGTCTTTGCTTGCGGCAAAAATAAGAAAGAACTCATTGAAAATGCGCCCCTTATCAGGGCTGATTATACTGACGATACTGGGCGAAAAGTACATTTAGCGCATCGTGTAGAGACGGTTGTGTCTATTGCGCCAAGCATTACCGAAATGATTTTTGCCATTGGCGGACAAAAAAAACTTATTGCTCGCTCACAAGCTTGCGACTATCCCGCAGCGACAGATTCTATCCCAAAAGTAATGACGTATCCCAGTTTAGATGTAGAAAAATTGGTAACTATCAAGCCCGATTTAATACTTACAACCGATGAGATTTTTACGCCTGATGGGATTGCAGCTTTGGAGGCAAAAGGCTTGAATATTTATTTGCAATCATACAAAACCATGTCCGATGTATATAGATGTATGCGAGATTTGGGCAAGATTTTGGAATGTGAGAAACACGCAAATAAAGTAGCTGACTCTTTGCAGAACATTGCCACACAGGTAGAAAAAGAAACCAAAGATTTGGCTAAATATCATACCATGATTTTGGTAAGTGATGACCCCTTGAAGGTAATTGGCGGCACAGGCTATCTCAACGAATTGATAGAAAAAGCGGGGGGAGTGAATATTTTTAAAGACAAAAAAGAAGGCTATCCTACCACAACTGCCGAAGAAATTATGATGCGACAACCCGAATATATCATTATTCCCTCTGACGACCCAGAAGTTTACACAAAATTTCTTATGTTATATCCCTATTTGCACAATACGCCCGCAGACATACAGCACCATATTTTTATCGTGTCGCCTGATGTATTTTATCGTCCAGGACCTCGCACGACAGAGGCTCTTTTGACGCTCACCAATATTTTACATTCGTCGCTCACACCCGATAAATTCAAATAAATAGGGTAAGTTGTGAATCAAACGATGTTCGTACTGCGATTCTCCAGAATCGCATAAAAAAGCGAAGCATTAAGCAACAATGTTTTGTATATAGCCTGCGATTCTGGAGAATCGCAGTATGGTAAAAAAAATATGCAACTTACATTAAATAATACTGCCATGATATGTACCTCAATCTCCATACACATCGCAAGCCACAAAGTCCACAAGAATTTTGTATCCGAAATGCTTTTTTTCCCAAACGAATAGAAAGTATTTCGCATTTGCCCTATCCTGTTTCCGTAGGCGTTCATCCTTGGTTTTCCGGAGAAAAAGTGATGGATTTTACGCAAAAAATGGAGGCTTTTTTGGCGATGAAAAACGTGATTGCTGTGGGCGAAATAGGTTTAGACAGGGTGAAAAATGTGCCTTTTTCTCAACAAGTAGAAGTCTTTGAGCAACAACTTTTTTGGGCAGAAAAATATCAAAAACCTATCATTTTGCATTGTGTCAAAGCCATTTCCGATATTTTTCCGTATCTCAAAAAAACAAAAGTTCCTTTTATTTTTCATCAATTTGATGGAAATGAAAGGCAATTAGCGCAACTTCTCCCCTACCCTGCGTATTTTTCTTTTGGAAAAAACCTATTTACTTCCCCAAAAAGCCAAAATATGTTTAACCTTGTGCCTGAAAACCGCTACTTTTTAGAGACAGATATAGCGGCGATTCGGATAGAAAAAGTGTATGCACAGGCGGCTTTATTGAAAAATATTTCGGAAGAAAACGTAAAAGCGCAAGTGCATAACAACTTCTATTATTTGATTTGATTTTTTGTCATTAACAAACAAAACATCTCCGCTAAGTTTGGCTTACCCTACATTCGCATTCCCGCCTTGTATGTAACATCTATCACCTTTTTCATTAACGGAATAAAAATATTAGCCCTTTTTAGCCAAAATCTTGTAATATTGTCTTTCATTTTCAAAATATGACAGAAGCATACATATATGATGCCATTCGTAGCCCTCGTGGGCGTGGCAAGAAAACAGGGGCTTTACATAGCGTAAAACCTATTGAATTAGTCGCTTTTTTGCTGCAAAACCTGCAAGCGAGAAACGGTTTTGATACCGCAGCTATCGAGGATATTATCCTGGGCTGCGTTACGCCTACGGGCGATCAGGGCGCAAATATTGCCAAAATTGCCGCTTTATATGCAGGTTGGAGCGACAAGGTTTCGGGCGTACAAATCAACCGTTTTTGTGCATCGGGCTTGGAAGCTCTCAATTTAGCTGCCATGAAAATACGTTCAGGTTGGACCGATTTGATGATTGCAGGGGGGGTAGAATCTATGTCTCGTGTGCCAATGGGGTCAGATGGTGGGGCGTGGTTTATGGACGCAGAGGTCAGCACAAAGGTAAACTACATTCCACAAGGTGTGAGTGCCGATTTAATCGCAACCTTAGAAGGATTCTCTCGCACCGAGGTAGATAATTATGCGGTAAATTCCCACAAAAAAGCGGCTTTTGCCCGCAAAAATGGCTATTTTGATAAGTCTATTATTCCTTTTACCGACAAAAATGGCGTTTTGTTATTGGCGCATGATGAGTTGATTAGGGAAGATTCAAGCATAGAAAGTTTGGCAGGATTGCAGGCTTCTTTTCAAAAAATGGGCGAAATGGGCTTTGATGTGGTGGCAAAGTCCCGTTATCCACAAGTAACAAATATCAATCACGTACATCACGCAGGCAATTCTTCGGGCATTGTAGATGGCGCAGCGTTGGTATTGATAGGCAGCAAAGAAGCGGGCGAAAAATGGGGCTTGAAACCTCGTGCCAAAATCAAATCCATCGGCTTGACAAGCGATGAGCCTACCATTATGCTACAAGGACCTACCCCAGCAAGCCGAATTGCGCTTAAAAGAGCAGGTATGGAGGCAAAAGACATAGATTTGTACGAAATGAATGAGGCTTTTGCTTCGGCGGTGATGAAATTTCAAAGAGATTTGGCAATTCCAGACGATAAATTGAATGTAAATGGCGGTGCAATCGCATTGGGACACCCACTTGGCGCAACAGGCGCAATGTTGGTAGGCACTGTGTTAGATGAATTGGAAAGGCGAGACAAAACAACAGGTTTGGTAACTTTGTGTGTGGGCGGCGGCATGGGCGTTACTACGATTTTGGAAAGAGTCTAAAATGATTTTTTTTGTAAAAAAAGCCACAAATTGGACATTGAGTGAAGCCGAAACGTGATGGCAAATATAAGGCACATCTGAATACGAT
>JAAFHL010000213.1 GCA_013298365.1 Bacteroidota bacterium
AGTAATTTGCCAGCAGGTTATTCTTTTGCAACAAAAGATGTAAGCTCAAATGGCTCAGATGCAAGCGATAGCGATGTAAACGTGGGCAATGGTCAAACTGATGTTATCAATTTGAACGTAGCTTTAAACTTGACAATAGATGCAGGTTTGGTGATTCAGGCAAGTGAAGGCGGAAAAGGCAGCATTGGCGACTATGTTTGGTATGATGCAGATAGAGATGGCGTACAAGATGCAACCGAGGCAGGTATCTCTGGTGTAACTGTAACTTTGACAAATCTTAGTACTTCCGCTACAACGGTAGTAACAACTGATGGTTTAGGACGTTATTTGTTTAACAACTTAGACGAAGGTCAATATCGTGTAACCTTCACATTACCAAGCGGATATAGTTTCTCTCCTGTCAATGTAGGAAATGATAATACTGACAGTGATGCAGATAACTTTGGAAATGCACCTATCATTACTTTGGGAGCAGGTGAAACAAACCTAAGCATAGATGCAGGTATGTATGAGCCTTTGGTTACAAATCCGGCTGCATTAGGGGATAGAGTTTGGTTTGATGCAAATAAAAATGGCAGACAAGATGCAGGAGAAATAGGTGTACCAGGCGTAACAGCAACCTTGTATGATGCTTCTATGAGCGTGATAGACGTAACAGCAACCGATGCAAATGGTTTCTATATGTTCAATGGTTTGGCAGCAGGTATTTATACAGTAGGTTTTGCTAACTTACCTGATGGCTATATTTTCACATCAAAAGACAAAGTAGCTGATGATATAGATAGTGATGCTGATAGAAACACAGGTTTTGCAAATGCCGTTTTATTGGCTGCTGGCGCAATTCGTACAGACGTAGATGCAGGGATTTACTCCGACATCAAAGGGGCATTGGGTAATTATGTATGGTATGACAATGACAATGACGGGATTCAAAACAATGCACCGAAAGGCGTAAGTGCAGTAACGGTAACTTTGTATGATGCTGGAAATGTGGAACTTGCAAGTACTATTACAGATGTAAATGGTTTCTATTTGTTCCCGAATTTAGATGCAAATACTTATACTGTGGCTTTCAGCACCTTGCCGAATGGCGCACGTCTAACGGTACAAAATATAGGCAATGACAATACTGACAGCGATGCAGATGCAGCAGGTTATACAGCTCCTTTGCCTTTGGCTGCAGGTGAAGTGAATTTAAGCCTTGATGCAGGAATTGGTAGTAGCCTTCCTTCGAGCTTGTATGGCTATGTATGGTATGACTTCCAAAATGCGATTGTTGCTACTAACAATAACGGGGTACAAAACGGAGGTGAAGCACCTGTAGCGGGCGTAACAGTAAGCCTATTAGATGCAAGCAACAACTTGGTAGCAACCGCTGTTACAGGCGCAGATGGTCGTTATTTGTTTGACAATTTGACACCTACCACTTATAACATTCGTTTCTCTACCATACCAAATGGCGTGAAATGGACAAGTGCAAATCAAGGAGGAGATGATACAATAGACAGTGATGCAATTCCAACTGGACCAACAACTGCAAATGGGGGAGCTTATATTGTTTCCGCAGGAGAAAATAAAGAAGGAGCTGATGCAGGCTTGATTCCCCCTGCAAGTTTGAGTGGTATCGCATTTATGGACGGAAAAGCAAATGTCATCAACACTGCTGATGGTATTCGCAACTATCAAGACCCGAATGACAGCAATTCAGGTGCAGACAATGGCTTAGGAAATGTATTAGTCGTTTTGTTAGACGAAAATAAAAATCCGATTCGTACCATGCGTACAGGAGAAGATGGCAGATACATTTTTAGAGGCTTGGAAAGTGGCAAAAAATATTGGGTGGCTTTTGAAAGTTTCCCTTCAGGCTGTGCGACTTGCGAATTTACCAGCTATAATACCGTTTCTACCAATGACTCAACGGATAGTGATGTAGATAGCAGCCGGGTGATTGGCTACAATGCGAAAAACTTCATGTTAGCGGACTCGGTAGATGGACTATTACCGTTTGAGCATCGTCCAAATATAGATGCAGGGTATCGTCAGCCAGGTTCTGTGTTCCCTATCGAATTGCTTTCTTTGACTGCTGTATGGCAAGGACAAGACGGCTTAGTGGAATGGGTAACCTCGACAGAATCAAATAGTTCACACTTTGGCGTAGAGCGTTCGTTGGACGGTGGAAGAAGCTTCTCATGGCTGGGAAATGTGGTAGCCGCAGGCAATAGCAATACCGCCAGAAAATACAGCTTTACAGATGTAGGCATTGCGGGACAAACCGATGATAAAGTGTATTATCGGTTGAAATTAGTGGATTTAGACGCAACTTATCAATATAGCGAAAATGTGGAGCTAAGAATTGGTACAGATGAAAGCGACTTATATTTCAACGCATATCCAAATCCAACAAAAGACTTGATATATGTAGATTATCATGTAAGTGATGGTGCACGCATAGAATTCCGTCTGGTAAATGCAATTGGACAGATTATTTTCTCAGAATTAATTCAAAATCAAGATATTCCTCAAACGATTTTCTTTGATTTAAGAGATTATGCTTCAGGAACGTATTTCTTACAACTCAATACAAGTACAAAGTCTATTGCGAAAAAAATCGTGAAAGAATAAAGGTTTTTTAGCCAAGATAAAAAGAGGTTGTCCTTCGGGGCAGCCTCTTTTTTTTGCTTTTATTATAGACTTGCATGTTGTCCTTACCCTACAAAAAAAGGGCGTAAACCCACCCGCAAAAATGCCAGCATTTTTGCTGCCCTCCGAGGAGGGCATTTATATCAGGGGCTGCAAGCCCAGATATAGATGCCCTCCTTGGAGGGCAGTTTTTGTCGAAGACAAAAACGGGTGGGTTAAAGACCTCAAAGCCGTAAGGCTTAGACAACATCTTCCTTCTTATTTTCATCTATTGGTTTATGTTCCAAAATCCAACTTCTAATAATATGTAATACTTGAAACATATCTGTTTCAATCATTTGATTATCAAAACGCAAAAAATGTACCCCCAGCGACTCTAAACGACTTTGTCTTGCCGCATCTTTGATTTGTTGCGTAAGTTCGTAATGATACTTGCCATCAATCTCTATGGCTAACTGTAAATCTTTACAATAAAAATCCACAATATATTGGTCAATAGGTCTTTGTCTATCAAAATCTTGCCCTTCCATTTGCTTTTGTTTGAGCTGATTCCAAAGTAATACTTCGGGTAGAGTCATATTTTTGCGCAATTCTGCGGCAAGTGCTTTGAGATGTGGTGCGTAAGGTATGATTTTTCTTCTCATGTTTTGTGTGTGTGTTTGTTTGAATGACAAAAATAAAAAGATATTGAAAAAATGCAAAATAGGTGTTTGTTGTGGATAGGTAGGGCGTAAACCCACCCGCAAAAATGCAAGCATTTTTGCTGCCCTCCCAAGAGGGCATCTATATCAGGGGCTGCAAGCCCAGATATAGATGCCCTCTTGGGAGGGCAGTTTTTGTCGAAGACAAAAACGGGTGGGTTAAACGCTTAGGTTGTCCTTACCCTATAAAAAAAGGGCGTAAACCCACCCGCAAAAATGCAAGCATTTTTGCTGCCCTCCGAGAAGGGCATTTATATCAGGGGCTGTAAGCCCAGATATAGATGCCCTTCTCGGAGGGCTGTTTTTGTCGAAGACAAAAACGGGTGGGTTTAACTGCTTAGGCTATTAGCCTTTCATCGCATCAATGTATTGCTGAAAAAGGGCAATGTGCGTAAAACCTTGCAAGCAGCAAGACGGGAATTAAAACGCTATCTTTACCTCTCTATCATTTACAATATCGTCTATGGCTTGATTGAGGATATTTTTGAGATATTTTGCCGTTTTGTCAAGCTCATATATCCCTGCTGCTGCATTGTATTCGGCATCTTTGACAAGAAAGTTGGATAAATCAAAGGTCGTAGTTTCATAATCTATATTTGCATTGTGATATAGTTTGGCGATTTGTTGTTGTTTGCTTTCTGAGAAGTTGGGGAAATTAATATCATCACTTTGATATTGTGTTAAACTATTTGCGCCAGAACCTGTAATTGCAATTTTATAAATATGTTTATTCTGCCTTAAATTATTTAAAAACATAGTAATAAAAATATTTCTCGTCAAATTATCCTCTTGATTACTAATAACTAAACTGTCAATATTGGTAATTGTATTTTCTATGTTTTCTGGAAAAATAACTACTCTACCAAATTGTGCGCCTCTTGCAGAAAAAATGATTTCTCCTTTTTTTATTTTGCTCAATTTATTAATATTTCCCAAAAAATCATATTCTTCTACAGTTGAATGCTCCGAAAAATTAGCAGAAACCGCCAATTTATAAAAGCCTTTCATTTCTTTATTAGAATAATGACTTTGCCCTATATTGGAAACCTGCAAATTTTGACCTCGTTTAACTGCATATCCTAATTCTGAAAGTTTAAAAAAATCATGTTTATAGTTTTTAATCAGGTGTTCATATTTTTTATATGCAATACAATACCTTGATGTATCTAATCTCCCCACTTCTTCAACTTCCTGAATCGTAGGCAGTTGAAACTCAAACGTAGCCTCTTTTTGGTTTGCTAATAACTCTTTTTCGATATTTTCTAAAATCGTTTCATGGCGTTTTTTGATAAGAGACAGTTTGTTAAGATATGCCTTGACTAATATTGTAATATAATCTATTACTTTCTTTTCTTTAGGAATAGGAATAAGAATATTTTTCATGGCATCTTTATCCAATCTTGGGTACATTCCTCTATTTTGAAATCCTAAAATTTGTTCTACAAAAAAGTTAGTTCTCAAAACGGCAAATAAATATTCTTTTGTTATTTCTTCACTTACATTTCTAATCACTAATATAGCAGGAGAACAACAATGTTTTGCCACATTATCTGTAATAAAACCCACACCTCCTCTATATGTTCTTACCGTTGAAATAACAATATCATGTTGTTTTAATTCTTTAGGATTTTCACTTGGCATATTTAAGCCCCAAAAAGAAGCATAACTTACCTTACCATTAGAAACTTCTATATCGCCAATTTCAGAATAATGATACTTTTCTCTTTCCTTTATTTTTGTCTTTTTGATAGACTCTGTACATAAGCTGTCAAGCGTTTTAAAATAAACACTTTCATTTGCAATAAATTTTGAATATTTGGAGGGCGCAAGACAACAATCATTATCAAGATATTCTTGTAATGTTATCTCATTTGGAGCTTTGATATATTGATAGTTCATATTTTATTTGGTTTTGATAAAAACATCTTGCAAAGCTTTTTCTTGCGCCATGCACCATTGTTTAAAGTCTGTAATGGTTTGGCTAAAATCTTCGTCAAGCAAAGCTCGCCCTTCTGTGTCTATGGCGATTTCAAAGTTTTCATAATCAATTTTATATGTAGGCGCAAAGAATTTCACTCTTTTACTGGTTTTTACTTCGTAGCCAATTTTTTGAATATCTCGTGTAAAAATCTTATAATTTTGTTGTTTCAATTTAAGCAATTCTTTTTCACTCGGTTTATAAGCGACAATAATAGAAGTATTTACCCCTGTTTCTGCAAAAACATTGGCGGGCAGGTCAAAAATAGCGACTATTCGCATTTTGTCCATCAGCCATTTTCGGGCTATTTTGTGGCTGTCTATGCTGGCAATAGAGTTGGAAAGTACAATGCCCATTCTGCCATTTTCTTTGAGAATATGATAGGCATTTTCCAAAAAGATAACACCTAAATCTATTTTAGTAGCCGATTTTTCTTTTTTCTTGCTTTTGGTTTGTACTACTTTTTCATTTTCTAATTCCAATTCAAGGTTTTCTTTTACATTTTCTTTTTTTCCATATAAATGCCAAAGTTCGTAACATTCTATCATTTCAATGTCTTTGTCATCTTTTGGCACAAACGCCCTATCTTCCCCAAAAGGCGGATTTGTTAGCACCACATCAAATTTTTTGAGCTGATTGTCGTCAGGTCGCTCGTCCCATTTCCCATTTTTGTTCATGCTTGGTACTAAATCCACCAATTCACCTTGATAATCAAATTTGGTAAGCAAAGAACCATAACCTGCTTTTGCCTTTATTTTGGCGTTTCCATCGCCATTTAGCAACATATTTAAGGTAGCAAGCATCACCATTTGCTCGTCTATGTCCATACCAAAAATATTGTTATCGTCTAACTTGCTATTAGAATTGACATAAGAAACCGAAAGAAAATCGGCAATTCCAACGGTTGGGTCTATCACTGTTTCTCCATTGCGAGGGTTTACAATGCTTACTAAAAAGTCAATCAAAGGCAAAGGCGTTACAAATTGCGCATTTGCATCTTTGGAAAAAGGGGTAGCAAATTTGTAAAAAACAAGTTGGTACAAATCCGTTTTATGAGAACGTACAAAAGAATAATCTTGAAACTGATAGATAACTTCTATTAATACTTTGATGTGATTTTCATGTTTGGTATTCAAAGGATTATTTTTCAATATACGATAATACGTAGTTTCTGCTTCTTTTCGGAGTTCTGTAATTCTTTTGAGAAAAGATTGTAAATGTTTATCTGCTAAGTTTGCATACTTCTTTTCGTCTTCTAACAAATAAAAATCTAAAAAACGAGTGTTTTGTTTTTCATTTCTTTTTTCATCATAAATTTTGAGCGAAAGAATTTGAATCAAAATTTCAAAGCCCGTTTGATTTACCATACCGACCTTGTCCATCGTGCGCAAAATGCTGGACATAGCGTCATTGATTTGGGTAGAATGTACGCCCGAAATAATATCTAAATCTTTGATACCTCTTTTGGAACGGTCAATCTCTTGCGATTCCGTCCATGCTAACAAAGTTTCAAAATCGGGAATATTGATATAAGGGTCTGGTAAATGTAGCGACAATTCTTTGCTGGTACTATTTTCCCCTTTTGTATTAAATTCTTCACTATATCGAAGAAATTTATTTTTGTATTTTCTAAAAAGATAAAGCCTTTCTGTATCATACAAAACAGCCATACAAAATTCTCTATTGCTTTCTTTCAAATAGGCTTTAAGCTGTTTTTCCCATACTTCTGCTACATTTTTATTGTCTTCTTTTTTAAATTCTAAGACCACAAGCAAATGATTACGTAGCCATTCAAGGCTTTCATTATTGTTGTTTTTGTGATAATCTTCGTACTTTTCAAACCAAGAATTATCATCAAAAATAGCCGAATCAATTTTTAAAGGGGCAGAATTTTTGTTCCCTTTGGGAAAATGAATTTCTGTACCTATAAAATCTTTGGCATACATACCTGTATGAACAATGGCATATAAAAACTGCCATTTGTAATACTGTTCATTTTTATCTCCGTTCTTTTTTCGGAAGTTTGTTTTTTTGTTATAGGTCAAATGTTCAGACAAAAAGCAATCATACTCTATTGAATTGCTATATTTTTTGTCAAAATCATGTTTTGCTTCTGTAAATGTCATACGTTTGTTGTGTGATAATAAACTTGGCGCAAAACTAAGGATAATTTTAGCTCATTTTCTCACAAGATTAATAGCATTTGAGTATAATTACAATTTTTCTATATACATGCTAAGGCAACATACGCATTATGCCTTGCCATATTCAAATACACAGCCCAAAAAGCTTTATCATTCAGCGTTTTAGGGTCTTTTTTGTTGTGGAATTTTCGTGATTACTCATAGATAAAAAATATAGTGCGTGATAAAAAGGCAAATATACTAACATACATACTAACATAATAACTTTAAAAGAATGAGTTTACCATTATAGGCGACAGCAAGGGAATAGGTAAGTCAAGGATTGATAGGCTGAGCCGAGACAAGAAAGACAGGGAAACAAACCCCCGATTCCCTTCTATTTCACTATAACCTTAACATTTTCCACGCTTATCCCTTCATTCCTCACATCAAACAAAATATCTCTTTTTTTGGTATAAAATATGCGACATTTGTCAAGTAATGTAGGCTATCATTTCTTAT
>JAAFHL010000214.1 GCA_013298365.1 Bacteroidota bacterium
AAAAAGTGGGCGGCTTTTACCGTTATAATTGGGTATTGGAAAGGGGCAATTTCTTTGAAGATGGCATATTGAGAGGCATTTATAGTGGGGCAATGCGTGCGAACAATCGCCCTGTTGCGGGGAAACTTGCGCTTGTTAGGCTGGAATCAAACGTCAAATACGAAGACATAGAACCCTACGAATGTGATTTTGGGACTATTCCACCCAAATTGCAAACTTTTTTCAAGGGAAAAGACTATCCTTTTATAGACCAAAATGATGTTGCTACGATAAAAGAACCTGATGAACCTGATACCCGTATTCCCGAAATAGAAGGTACATATATTTGTTGTAAATTGTCTGCAAATGACAACAAACTGCTGTGTTATCCTACAAAAATCGCAAGTAATGGAGCCGTTACTAAAAAAGGAGAGCATGAAAGCATACAAAAAGGAATTGCAAATACCTTCAAAGATGGGGCAATGTTGGCAATAACAATGAAAAACGAAGAAAAACGCAAAAAAATTAAGGACTTTTTTACCCATAAATTGTTTTTTATTGGACAACATTCCTACGAAGAAATACGACATATTACAGGCGTAGGCACTTCTGTAACAAATGACGAAGTTGCGGCACGCTGTGGCAGAGAAGTGTTGCTTACTACCGATAAAAGTTTTGATGATTTGTCTTTTGTGAAGTATTCGCTTGATGATGTGCCTATGGCATTTGCCGAAGTTGCCCGATATTTTGGCGGGAAAATAGATACTTTAATTACAGATTCTCCTTCTCGGGTAAATAAAACTTTGACAAGACCCGAAAATATAGGAGAAACTTATTTTTATGCAGCTTGCTATAATGCTCAAAATCAACAATATAGCAAATCTAAGCAATTATTATATAATGCGCATACCCATTATTTCCCTGCTAATATAAGCGAAATCAAAGAAGTGAGTGATGCTTTTGAAAAAGAATTTTTTGCTTTTTTGAAAGAAGATACGGAAGTAAAGCAATGGTTTGGAAAGTATTATTAAAAATGGCTTTCTCATAAAAAATACTTGAATAAAAGGGTATATTTTACCACAAAGTTCGCAAAGGATTCACAAAGCATACAAAGATTTATCGAAAAGTAAGCTACTTTGTGTTCTTTGTGTGGTTTTTTCTTTGTGAACTTTGTGGTTTTATTTTTTATGAGAAAGCCATGATTATTAAACGCAAAATCCATATTTTCTTCCTAACTTTGCAGCCATTGTAAGGTTTTTTACGTCATATAGAACAATTACAATTTTTCCTAAACTATGCGTATATACATTCTGTTTCTTGCTTCTTTTGCCATGCTATCATTCATGGGCTGCGATAAAATCAATTTTGGCAAAAAAGACTATCGTGAGACCTATTTAGGCACATACAAAGCTCGTATTTATTGTGAGCGATTTAGTGTTGTGCCAGAGCCACCCTCAGGTATTTACAGCGATGAAACCAAAGACATTTTGGTAGAATTGGGCAGCAAAGATAGCACCATCAAAGTAAATGGCGTAGAATATCCTTTTCCAAGTTCCGCACAATATTATAATGTAACTGATTATGGACAACAGGCATATAATTTTGACAGCTTGGTTTTTTATGTGCGGGACAAAAATGACAGCCTTATCCTCAAACAATCTACAGGAAGCACGAATATATACGAAGTATGCACCACTATCGCAGGAAAATTGGAATAATCATTCTGCTATTTGCCACACAGCTTTCGGCGCAAAATCGAGTAGGAACAATTACCGTTGTGCCTAAAGAGGTTAATATTTTGGCTACCCAAAAAAGCAAAAGTAAAGACATTATTTTTGTGCCAAAAAAGGTGAATTTATTAAAACCGCAAAGTCTGCAAAAAATTGTTTTTGGCAAGATAGACGCTAAAAAAGACGTGTTAGCACCTGCTCAACTACAAAATATTGCCCCCAAAAACTTGGACAAAGTGCCTCATTTGGCAGAAACGCCTACTTTTTGTGGCATACCTCTGCCGATGGAAATTGCAGATGTCGCTTTTCGTTTGCGTAGCGAATTAGCAAGGTATTTGGGCGCAAAACATTCTGTACAATATTATCTCAAACGCAGCCAAAGGTATAGGGGCGAAATAGAAGAAACTTTGACTCGAAATGGCTTGCCAAAAGAGTTTTTTTACCTTGCTGTGGCAGAAAGCGGTTTAGCAAATCTTACTTCGCCCAAAGGCGCAAAAGGATTTTGGCAATTTATGCCTGCAACGGCACGAGCCTATCATTTAGAGGTCTCGGAAACCGTAGATGAACGTTTGCACCCGCAAAAATCAGCAGAAGCCGCTTGTCAATATTTGAAATTTTTGCACAACATGTTTCAAGATTGGACACTTGCGGCGGCGGCATATAATATGGGCGAGGGCGGCGTAGCAAATGCTTGCAAACATCAAGGCACAAAAAGCTATTTTCAGTTGCACCTCAATTCAGAAACTGCACAATATGTCTATCGAATTATTGCCTTAAAATATGTATTAGAAAATCCGCAACTTTTTGGTATAAACCCTATTGCGAGCGAAAAATACGAACCTATTCCGTATGATTATCAGCCTGTAAGTGAAAATATTGAGAATCTTGCTACCTTTGCCCAAGATTGTGATACCGATTTGCCAACGCTAAAAGCCATGAATCCTTGGTTGATTTCCGATAAGTTGATAGCTGTGCCTGGCAAAACCTACCATATTCGCATTCCTACCGAGGGAACGATTGGTGCAGAAGAATTGATTGAGCGAAATTAAGCGATTGAGTGCAACAACAAATGGCATGAAAAAAATAATATTTCTTTTTGTAAGTATCTTATTATTAAATAGTTGTAGTGAAAAAAAAGTAGCGGATAACAATATTTTTCGCATGAACATGGACGAGGGCTTGCTTACCTTAGACCCCGCTTATGCCAAAGACCAACGTACTATGTGGATGACTGCCCAAATATTTGAAGGCTTAGTAGATATAGATTCAAATTCAAAGGTAATACCTGCGATTGCCAAAAGTTGGGAACTCTCGGAAGATGGCAAAATCTATACTTTTCACCTGAGAAATGATGTTTTTTTTCATAAACATGCCGCTTTTGGCAAAGATAGTACTCGAAAAGTAGTTGCCCAAGACTTCGTGTATAGTTTTACCCGCATTTGCGACAAAAAAACGATTTCTACGGGAAAATGGATTTTTTCGGGGCATATAGTAGGCTTGTCAGCGTTTAATAAAAAAGAAATAAACACAATTTCAGGCTTTAAATCCCTAAATGACAGTACCTTACAAATTGAACTAACAGAATCTTTTCCTCCTTTTTTAGGGACTTTGTCTATGGCATATTGCTATGTCGTTCCCAAAGAAATTGTGGCTTTGTATGACGAAGATTTTGGCAAAAATCCCATTGGCACAGGCATTTTTACCTGCAAAAAATGGGACTTTAATCGCTATTTATTGCTTCACAAAAATAAAGACTATTATCAAAAAGGATTGCCCTATTTATCAGGCGTTTATGTGCAGTTTATTGTGTCAAAACTCTCTGCTTTTGAGGCATTTAGACAAGGAAAGTTGGATTTTATCAATGGCATAGACAATTCATATAAAGACGAACTTTTGACAAAAAGTGGCGAAATTCAAGCAAAATACAAGGAGAAATATCATTTTTATTTTTCGCCACAATCCATTACAAACTATGTGGGCATTTTGATTGATAGCAGCAAATATGAAGATAAAAAACATCTTTTGTTAGACGTAAAAGTACGCAAAGCCTTGGCGTATGCCATAGACCGCAACAAAATCACAAACTACTTACTGAACAATGTGGCATATCCTGCCGATGGCGGATTTATTCCCTATCAATGCTATGGCTACAAAACGCCGCCCGTCAAAGGCTTTGATTATCAACCCGATTCCGCTATTTTTTTGCTAAAAGACTATCCCAAAAATCAACTTAATTTTACCTTATACTGCTCGCCACAAACAGCATACATCTATGAGTTTTTGCAAAGAGAATGGGAAAAAGTGGGGGTACAAGTCAAAATAGAAATCGCAGAAGCGGGTGCTATTCGAGGTGATGCAAAAAACAGCAAATTGCAATTATGGCAAGCAAATTGGATTGGCGATTATCCCGATGCAGAAACCTATACAAATTTTTTCCTATCCAAAAATTTTGCCCCAGAAGGTTCAAATACGCCACATTTTCGCAATGTTCTTTTTGACAGCATTTATAATGATGCGATGAAGGAAAATATAGATTCACTTCGATTTGCGCAATATTTGCGTTTAGATGCTGAAATGTTAAAGCAAGTTCCTGTTATTCCTTTGTATTACGGACGTATTTTGCGCATCACACAAAACAATATTTCGGGCATTGTAACTACCCCTATGAATAATCTCTCTTTGAAATATGTGCAGAAAAAGTGAAGGGAAAGTGAAGGAAATGTTGTGTAATTAGGGGCATTTTACGAGTTATATGAGCGCAGTAGCAGTTTTTGTGCGCTGGCAATTCCAAAACAAACCTTTATTGAGAGGTGGCTCGAAAACTGCTATGCTTGCTCATATTTGTGTTAGCGGTTTTTCTTAATCTTTCCCATCTTCTTTTAATGAATTATTTTAGGATAGATTAGCTTCGCCCTTTTTTTCTTCTACTTCTTCCGCTTCCAACCTTGCTAAATTCTTATAATACCAGTTGCGATATGTGCTTGTTTTCCATTCCCACTCATCTTTACAATATTTCCGATAAGCATCTGTGGTTAATATAATCGTCTCATTTATGCTCATCTCAAACATATCAATTACATCATCATATTCTTTAACACAAGACTCAGGACATTGGTCACGTGCATCTTCTAGTTTCTCAGGAAACTCAAAACACTCTTCTGCTTTTATCTCCGATAATACTTTTTTCAGAGACTTCTGCCAAAAGTAAATGCAACGTTCAAAATCCTTACTGTGTTGCGCTCTGTTTCGCTTTAAGACAACTAATAAGTCATCTTTTCTTACACTTATTTCTAAGCCCGAATCTCTAAATCCCATATAGTTTTTATGTTTAATGGTGTCTAATATTTAGTTTACTTTTGACTAATGTCAAAATATGAAGTCAAAAGTATATTCATTTTCAATTACTTACATTTAAGACAAAATCTACACCTGTGCCTGCTGCGTTTCGCCTTGTGTTTCGGGTAGCGCAAATTGTCGCAAGCACTTTATTTCTCCGCATTTTATTTATTTTAAATCTCTTATATTAAATTCTTAACAGCGTAAAATTAGAAATTTTCCCTTCCAATGACTTTAATATAACCTCTAATTCTACATTCGCCTCTGCTTGTAACCCTAAACATTTAGCTATTCCTTCAGCATTAGTGCTATATCTTTCGAAAAGCGATATAGAATACAAATTCTCTTGACCCAATTTCAGCTCATACGAATGAAAGTGCATAGAATCTCCTATTTTGGTATTCTGTGAAATATGCGAAAAAGAAAATTCTTTTTGCATATAGATTAAAAGGCAATCTTGTACGACTAAAACTAAATGTTTGTTCAAGTTTTCAAATGTTTGTATTTTGTGATGTAATTGAACTAAAATAGTCTTTGCAGTCATCTTCCAGTTCATGCCAAATGATTTACTTTCTATGGCATCAACCTCTATTCCTTTTTCCTGCAAAAACTTTTGTCTTTCTGGCCATACAGTTCCTGTCGTATCCATCGTTTGAAGTTCAATACCTACAAAATCTTTCACTTTTCCATTACGGGCTGAAACTAAAAAATAATCAATACTTCCACCAGGTATGGAAACCTCTGAAACAATATGTAATTCATTTCCAGGTTCATGCAGCGTTAGAAGGTGGATACAATCAATAAATATCTTACGATTTTCAAGAAGCCTATGTGGACATATTATTACATCATTTTCTTCTTTTCCATACTTAAGTGTACAAGTTCCAATGGCGATATGTGCTTGACTTTTACGATTCTTAATACATTTTCTATCAAGATACGTGCAGTGTTGCATTGCCAAAACGCTTTCCCAATCTTTACGTTCAGATAAAGTACTGTAAGTAAATAACTCAGATATTTTAGTCATAATATTCTTCAATCGCAAATTTTAGTTGTGTGAATCGTTTTTGAGCTATATCTAAATATTCATCAGATATATCTATGCCTATTGATTTTCTATTTAATTCATAAGCAACTTTGTTTGTTGTGCCTGTTCCGCAAAAAGGGTCAAGGATAATACCATTTTCTGGACAAGTTGCTAGTATTGGAATACGACATAAATCTTCAGGATAAGGCGCATAATGTTTTTTTCTTTTATGTGTATCTTCGGGAATAATATCCCAAACATCACTTGGCAAAGTTCCATTAGGATTATAAAATAAAAAATAAAACCCCTTAAGAATAAGTTCTTTTGCCCTTCCTGAAACTTGTTCTTTATCAGAATGGGTTGCTCTATGTTGGTCTCTAATAATCATTCTAAAATCTGTTATTTCGCCAGACGTTACTCGTTTCAATACTTCATTTAATGATTCTAAAGCATGTTTCCGCTCCTCCTCGGTTAAAGCTGTTGACAGTTCTATTTTTCTTTTATAGCTTACACCACTTACGCCTGTCGCAGATATAACAGAACCATTTTTTACAATAGTTTGTCTTGGGTTACTTCTTATTGCAGTATCATTGTAATAATATCCCTTTGAGCATTTAACAAAATGAAAAACATTCTCATGAACGTTTCTTAATCTATCATTTGCACTATCCATTCCTCCTTTATGCTTATTCCATATAATACTATTCCTTAATACCCAATTTTGCTTATCCGTCATCTGCAAAGCTGTTCGCCAAGGCACACCTACTAATGATTTATTTTCATAAGTATCACCTATATTTAACCAAAAAGAACCTTCTGGTTTCAATACCCGTTTTATCTCATTAGTTATTTCAAGTAGATTATTTATGTAATCTTTCACATTATTTTCCATTCCAATTCCACCTCCTTCATAACTTCTTTGCCCCCAATAAGGTGGGCTTGTTATACAGCAGTCAATACTATTATTGGGAAATTCGCTAAGAATATTCATTGCATCTCCTGTAAGAAAAAGTGGACGCTTTTCAATATTATTTATATAGTTCTCTATGTAAAAGATGTCATTCATTTTGTAATCATTTTAGAATACAAAAGTAGTAAAAACGTGCTATCTTTTCAATATTATTTATATTTTCATTTTGAATTGCAGAGAACGTAAGGATTTAGGCAGTACCCCTACCAATAACAGCTAAAACAAAAAACCCATACAAACATCAAAGGATTGCGTAGCAATCTCTTATATGTGCAAATTTTGTTTGTGGGATAACCGCGGTAATCTACTGTTTCACTATCACAGATAGCAAAAAATTGCGTGAGCAATTGTAGCCCGCCCTTAGTTATCGGAATCAAACAGTGTGCGGTTTTCTCTTTGTTAGATTGTACCAATGCTGATGCCTGTATGGGCTGTATTTTTGTAAGTTGTCAAAAACAACTATCTTTGCAAAGAACTTGATAAATAAGTGGATTTATTTGCCTCACACTTAAATCATGCCGCTAAATTACTACGTTTTTTTGAAAAAACAAATTTTTTTTAACATTTTTTTGCATGAATCCAGAAATAGAACAAACGCCGCTCAAACAATTTCAACTATCTCGCATCATTCTCCCCATTTTGTTTAGTTTGGGAGTCGCTGCCTATTTGTTATATTCTGAAAATGCCTACGAAAAACTGACGAATTTAGAGACGAAAGGAGCTGCTTGGCTCGTTTTTGCCTTGTGTTTTGTGTGTATGATGTTGCGAGATGCCGCTTATATTTGGCGTATGAAATTGATGGGCGGCGAGGAATTGAGTTGGCGTGCGGCTTTTGATGTTACCCTTTTGTGGGAATTTTCCAATACGGTCATGCCTTCGCTTACGGGTGGCACGCCTTTGATGATTTAT
>JAAFHL010000215.1 GCA_013298365.1 Bacteroidota bacterium
TAAGTGCTTGTATTTCAGTGAGTGGCAAGTTGGTGAAGTCGCAGGGGGCTGGACAAAGTGTGGAATTGGTGGCAGAGGAAATTGTGATTCTTGGCGATTCTGATGCGGCAAAATATCCGATTCAACCCAAAAAACATTCTTTGGAGTTTTTGCGTGAAAATGCGCATCTTCGTTGGAGAACACAGACATATAGTGCCATTTTCCGTATTCGTGCGGCAATGTCTTATGCAATTCATAAATATTTTAATGAAAATGGTTTCTTCAATGTTCATTCGCCTATTTTGACGGCGAGTGATGCCGAAGGTGCGGGCGAAATGTTCCGAGTTACGACTTTGGATATGCTAAAACCACCAAAAACGGAAGCAGGCGAAATAGATTGGTCAGAAGATTTTTTTGGGAAAGAAACAAATCTTACCGTTTCGGGGCAGTTGCAAGCAGAAATTTCGGCTTTGGCTTTGGGCAAGGTTTATACTTTTGGTCCTACTTTTCGTGCTGAAAATTCTAATACCGCTCGACATTTGGCAGAGTTTTGGATGATTGAGCCAGAGGTTGCTTTTAATGAAGCGGCTGAAAATCAAGCATTAGCAGAAGACTTTTTAAAATATTTGATTCAATACGCCTTAGATAACTGTCTTGATGATGTTACCTTTTTGGATAAACGTTTGGCAGATGAGGAAAAAACAAAGCCACAAAACGAAAGACGTGCGATGGGCTTGTTGGAATCTTTGCGTTTTTGTGTAGAAAATCCCTTTGAAAGGATAACTTACACACAAGCGGTTGAGATTTTGCAGCGTTCAAAACCTTATAAAGAGAAAAAATTCCAATATTTGGTGGAATGGGGCAAGGATTTGCAGTCCGAACATGAGCGTTTTTTGGTAGAAAAACACTTCAAAAAGCCTGTCATTGTGTGCGATTATCCCAAAGACATCAAGGCTTTTTACATGAAATTGAATCCTGATGGCAAAACGGTAGCCGCAATGGACGTACTTTTCCCTGGCATTGGCGAAATTATTGGCGGTTCGCAACGTGAAGACAGCGAAGAATTGCTGCTCAAACGCATGGCAGAAATGCACATTCCCGCCGAAGAAATGTGGTGGTATTTGGATTTGCGCCGTTTTGGTTCTGCGCCACATGCAGGTTTTGGTTTGGGATTTGAAAGGCTTATTTTGTTTGTAACAGGCATGGGCAATATTCGTGATGTGATAGGTTTTCCTCGTGCGCCTAAGACAATTGCGTTTTAGTTTCTCGCAGATGCTCACAGATTAGGAACGCAGATTTTCGCAGATTTGGTATTTATTTGCGCAAATCTGCGGTTAAATTTGCGCAAATCTGCGAGAACCTAAACTGTTTACTCATATTAAAAAACAAAATTTGGCTATCCTTTATCAAATATCTTGGCTACTTGCCATCGCTGGTACTTTCGTGTATCTTTTGCTGCAATGTATGTTGTATATAGGTTGCCGAAAAGCGGCTATGTTTTCGCCCCAAAAACAAAATGATCGCCCTTTTTCAGTCATTATTGCTGCAAGAAATGAATATGAAAATTTGCAAAAATATCTACCTACGATTTTACAGCAGCAATATCTTGATTTTGAGGTGATTGTGGTTTTGGATAGAAATACAGATGAAAGTGAAAGGGTTTTGCAAGCCTTTCAAAAAGATTTCCCTTTTTTGAAATACATAAAAGTTGATACACTGCCTGACAAATGGGTGGGCAAAAAATATGCTTTACAGCAAGGAATTGAGGCAGCTCAAAACGAATATTTGGCTTTTACAGATGCGGATTGTGCAGTAGAAAAGACCTGGTTACAGGAAATCAATCAACATTTTGGCGAAGAAACCGTACTTGTATTGGGAGTTAGCCCTTATTTTGAGGAAAACACATTGTTAAACCGATGGATTCGCTTTGAAACCTACTATACAGCCTTTCAAATGGTGGGTTTTGCAGCTTTAGGTTTTCCTTATATGGGGCTTGGACGTAATATTTCCTATAAAAAATCGTTTTTCTTACAAAATAGCGGTTTTGATGCGTTCAAATCTCGTCTTTCGGGCGATGATGACCTGCTTGTCAATGCTTTTGCGCAGGCAAAATACACACAAGTGATGATTTCTCCCCAAAGTCAGACCTTTTCCCCTGCAAAAATGACTTGGAAAGCTTGGTTGCGTCAAAAATTTAGGCATGTGAGTGCTTCAACCGCTTATAGCTCTGTGAGCAAATTGCTCCTTGCAGCGTTTCATTTTGCCCATATTGGCATGTATTTTTTCCTATTTGTGTCAATTTTTGGGGGATATGCAACATTTAGTCAAGGAATCTTGTTATATTTGTGCGGAAATTTGCTAAAATGGGTAATTTTTGCGCAAAGCACTCGACATATACAAGCACCTAGATTGCACTATTTATATCCTTTGTGGGATTTGATGATGGTGATGTATGTTGCAGTGATTGTGCCAATAGGTATGTTACGAAAACCAACATGGACTTAAACTTAGTTACGACTTCTCAAAATACCAAAGACGACCGAATATGGGTGGAGAAAGCGCAAAAAGGCGATACTATCGCTTTTGAAAAGCTCCTTCGCAAATATCGGAAATCCGTGTTTTATATGTTGCTCAAAATGGTCAAAAATACCGATGATGCGGAAGATTTGACCCAGGAAGCCTTTGCCAAAGCATTTAGTTCAATTGTACGCTTTGATGCAACGTATGCCTTCTCTACATGGCTTTTTCGCATTGCCACCAATAATTGTATAGATTATATTCGCAAAAAAAGGGTGCAAACGGTTTCGATAGACCAACCTATTGAAGGCGAAGATGGCGGCAGTATGCAATTTGATTTGCGAGATTTAGAGGCAGACCCAAGCGAAAGTGTAGTTTTGCAGCAAAGAAAGCGTTATCTCAAAATGGCACTTGAACGCATTCCTGAAAAATATCGTATGCTCATTGAGTATCGTTATTTTCAAGAATTGTCTTATGAAGAAGTCGCTGCTGCATCGGGTTTGCCACTTGGCACCGTCAAAGCACAACTATTTCGGGCAAGAGAATTGCTCAACATTGAGATGAAAGATGTAGAAGACCAAATATAAAGACAGTTATCAGTGAACAGTTATCAGTCATCAGATATGTAAATTATTGATAGTAGGAGCATCTTAACTTTTATTTTGATGACTTGAGATTTCTAAGATATGCTAACTGTTCACTGCTAGTTGTTCACTGATAACTGTTTACTGATAACTGATAAATATGGATTTACTTTCTCAAATAGAGGCTGCACAAGGCAAAAAAATTAAGCCCATCAATGGCAAAAAACGCTATGGGAAAACTTGTGCGAAAATTATCATAGATTTTGCTGCGCCTTTTATGCCCGTAAATGGCACAAATAGCGATATAGAAACCATCTATACCGTTTCTATGATTGCGTGGAATATCGCACTCATGCCTGTGGCAGAGCAAGAAAATTTCATTGAAAGAACGGTAGATGAAACAGAAATGGGCAAGCATCCCAAAATGATAGAGCATATTTATGTGATGGTAGAAAGAAAAAAACAACTTTTTGCCAAATATGACTTTCAAGTAGCTGATTATCAGTTGCAATTTCTCGATTCAACACAAGAGATTTATTTGGAAGTAATTGGGATTCCGAAAAATTAAAACAATTCTATTTGTTTCAAATATTAGATGGGGTAGCACTTTGTTTTCAGACAATGTACTACCCATTTTTTTTTACAAAAAAACACAAACAATAAACATAATTATGTAGCTATTATATAATAAATCAAATTTTTTATTTAATTTTACCCATTATCTAAAATCATTATTAAATTTGCAACGATTATGCTACTTTTGGCTCAAAATGAAGATTTACACTTTTTTTTAGCCTAAAAGTATCGTCTTTTCACATTCTCTTCACAATTAATTATATCATAGCTTATATGAAAAAGTGGATTACTTTATCGCTCGTAATTGCGCTACTTGCCATCATCAGTTGCAGAAAACCGATGCTCATTGCGCCTACTATACCGAGCAGTCCTCAAAATACTACGGGACAACCACAATATAGCAATGCGCTTGACTTGTTTATCAAAACGCAAAGAGACTTGGGACATATTGCAGGTATGCAGGTTGCTATCATCAAAAATAATGAATTGAGTTTCCTAAGAGGATATGGATACTACAATACAACGCCTGTAGTCAATTCTACGCCTGATACTTCGTTCGTACATGAGAAATTTACTCGCTTTATGTTGGCAGAATTGACCTATCCTGTTATCACAATGTCAGCCGTAAAATTGCAAGATTTGGGCTTGTTGGACTTAGATGCAGATGTCAATACTTATTTGCCTGCTACTGTTTCGGTAAGAAACCCAGCTTTTGCTGCTACACCTATTACGATGCGCATGTTATTGTCAGGAACTTCTTCTATTAAAGACGGTGGATTTTTCCCAATAACTGGAGATCCTTCTGCAGATTATGTAGCAACTATGGAGAATTATGCTGCGATAGCTACAAACTATGATGCTGCTTTGCAACCTGGTGCAATGACTCCTGTAACAGCAGAGCAAAACCACAGCGCAATGGCGATGGCTTCGTATATTATTCAAAAAATCTCCAATATTTCTATCAACGATTTCCAAAAAGCACATTTCTATCCTGATTTGGGCATTTATACCACAAGTTGGTATTTGGGCGAAATTGCCGATTCTTTGGTTTCAAGACCTTATTACAATGACATTGGTTCGACTACTTACTACATTCAAAAACCTTTGTATAGCTACGACATCTATGCACCTTATACCATGCGTTCTGGTGCAGAGTTGATGACTCGCTATTTAATACCTATTTTGAATGATGGTAAATACAAAAACTTGCGTATTCTTGATTCTTTGAGCGTATTAGATATGAATACCTTGCAATATCCTTTGATTTCTACTACACAAATATTGGGTTGGTCTAAGAAAACGCTTGGTAGTCGTCAGTTGATTGGTATAGATGGCTCTGATGTAGGGGTTACAAATCGTATGTATTATGACGAAAACACCAAAATTGGGGTAGTAATTCTTTGTAATTCAGATGGTTGTGATGCTGAAGTAGATGCTATTTTGGGGGAAGCATTTGACTTAGCTGAAGGAATTTAAACCTAAGAAAAGTTTAGCTAAATTTCAAAAATATAGCGCAGATTTTTGCAGATGATATTTACTATCTGCGAAAATCTGCGTTTTTGAATTTGCGTAAATCTGCGAGAAATCTACTCAATATCCACAATAATCGTTTTCTGTCTTCCTTTTTTGTCCAATAAAAAACGCTCACGATATAGCATAAATGCCGTTTCACCTACATCTTTGAGATATACATAGTTAAATCCTGCATTAAAAATTGCGCCTAAACCGGGTACAAGTCCTGCCGCTTTTTTGGAAATGGTTTGCTCTACAATTTCTCGAATCAATTTTTGAGACAAATAATTTGCCGCATTTTTGCTTACCTGTTTAGAAGTATAATCGCCGCCAACTTCTTGATACAAGGCATTTGCTTCAAGGTCTTTGAGTTCTGCAAGCGATTTTTGCTTTTCTACGGTATTAGAAGCCGTTGCAATTTTGAACACACGCATCATATATTCCATTTCAAAAGCTTTTACCTCATTTTCATCTTCCGAAATGTCGTAGCCATAACACAAAGCAATTTGGTAAATCGTGCGTACAGATAGCAAAAATAAGGTAGGTAAATCCGCAATCAATCCGGGCCAGCCTATCATGCCCGTTCCCATGCCACTCAAGGTTGCGTAGCGTGTATTTTCGGTTACAAATTTTGTGGAAATATGGTCTAAATCGTGAATTGAGGCTTTTCTTAATTCTAAAATGGTTTCAGAATCTATGTCAAATTCTTTGGTAGAACGCAATACTTCTTCTTTGTTTACTGACCATTTAGAAACTTCTTGCATTTTTTCGGTAATGCTTTCTACTACGCTGCCAATTCCACCTTTTACAGCATCAGGAATAAGGGTTGAAGTTGCCCAGTTGATGGGGCGACTGATGAAGTCGGTTGCACGATTGAGAAAGCCGGGTGCTTGCCCTTTCCATGCGGCTACGTCATCTAATATTTTCAATTCGGTTGCATTTAATTTTGCCATGATATTTTTTATTGATGTTGCTTGTATAAGTGTCAAAAACTTGCTTCCTATTACGCAAAGCCGCTAGAAAAGTTATTTTTTTGCCGAAAAAAACAAGATGCCATTTTTTATTACTAACTTGCAAGCAAAATATTCACAGCCTAAAAATGAATTGATATGTTTAATAATATTACACCAATTGTTTCTCGTTTGGTAATTGCTAATATAGTGGTATTCATTATATTAGGTTTGGGGGAAAGTTTCATATCTCCCAATTTATACAATGAGGTATCCCACTATTTTATCTTATCAAAGTCCAATCTTATTTTTAACACCAATATGGCAAGTGATTTTTTGCCAGTACAAATTGTAACCTGTTTTTTTGCACATAAAACCATTTTACACCTTGTATTTAATATGTGGGCATTAGTCAATTTTGGTTCTGTGATAGAATCTGTTTTTGGAGCAAAGCGTTTTTTAGCCTTTTATCTATTTTGTGGAGTCGTAGGCAGTATCTTAGTTGCGCTATTCGACCCTACCCCCAATCCTGTTTTGGGCGCATCGGGTGCTATTTTTGGACTTATGACAGCATTTGGTATCTATTTTCCTACTAATAAATTGACATTTTTTGTACCTATTCCTATTACCTTGACCGCAAAAAATTGGGTATATGCTTTTGGCGGTTTTTCATTATTTATGGTCATCTTAGATTTCACCAATCCTGGCCCACATTATGGCGGCAATATTTCCCACTTCGGACACCTTGCAGGTATGGTAGCAGCTTTTATTTTCTTCTATTCAGGGCTTGATAAGAAAGTAAGATAACGTTTGATTTGACACAAAATATCGGTAGCAATATGTACAAATACTCCCCAATTTTATTCGTTTTTTCGTGCAAGCCCCAAAATTGGGACGTTTTTTGGGCAATTTATTATTTTATTTTGCACCTTATTTTGTCTAAATTACTTGTGAATAATTCCATTAATTTTCTTTTGTATATTTATAAAAAAACTTAATAAAACAATCCCCTCAAAAACCTCAACAAAAGAAAAAAATGAGCGTATAAAATGTAAATAAATTATTTAAGCAATATATTATGTTTACACTAAAAAACGGCTTTATTTATTGTTGTTGCTTGCTCATATTGAGTAGCTGCACTGTTATACGTCAAGGTGAAGTAGGAACAAAAAGAACGTTGGGAAGATTGAATAACAAGATTATGTCGCCTAGTCCCTATCTTTACAATCCTTTTATTGCAATGATTATCAAAACACCTGTTCAGTCTGTCAATTTAGAGATGAATTTGGAGTTACCGAGTCAAGATGGGCTTACCATAAACTCTGACATTTCAATTTTGTATCATATCAAAAAAGAAATGGTCCCAAAAGTCTTAGAAAATTTAGGAACAGGGTATGAAAGCATTATTCGGAATGTTTTTCGTTCTTCCTCGGCAGATGTATGCGCCAGATTTTTGGCAAAGGACATGTATAGTGGCGCAAGGGCGGAGATAGAAAAAGACATAGCCCAAAACATGAATGCCATCTTAACGGAAAGAGGATTTGTGATAGAAGCAGTTTTACTCAAAAGTATTCGCCTACCTGAGGGACTTAGTCAAGCCATAGAGTCTAAATTACGGGCAGAGCAAGGTGCGCAACAAATGGAATTTGTACTACAAAGAGAGAAAAAAGAGGCTGAGCGAAAAATCATAGAAGCCACAGGTACAAGAGATGCAAACGCCATTTTATCTGCGGGTTTGACAGAACAAATATTACAATTGAGACAGATAGAGGCTCTTTTGCAACTTTCTACCTCTAATAATGCCAAAGTC
>JAAFHL010000216.1 GCA_013298365.1 Bacteroidota bacterium
ACAATCCAAATAATTGGACGTATCCTATATTGACGAGGAGAAGACAATGTTTCCGCATCAATAAACTCTACCCGATATTGTCGGCTGAGTGGGTGTAAAATTTTTTGCACAATCTTTTTCATGTTTATCTCGTATAAGGTCGGATAATTTGCCGTAAATTTGCGAATAGTTTCTGGACTACACAAATATTTTTGAATAAAGGCGAAAAAATCGTAATTTTATCCCAAAATATTGCCGTTGTCATAGATTAACGGTGCAAATATACAAATATTTTAATATACCTACATAATTATGTTAGTTTTTTTAAAAAAAAATTTCTTTTTCGCTTTTGGGATTTTACTACTCATTTCGTGTGGTAAACAAAATAAAAGCCCTATGGCTCGCCTTTACCATAACACAACATCGTATTTTAATTACTATTATAATGCGCAAAAATTGTTGAGTGAAAAGAATAGCGAAATGGATGCTAAATATTCTGCGCCAAGCTCAGGATATATTGACGTAAATTATGTAGGCTCAGAAGAAGAACTGAAAGGTTTTGAGGCAGATATGGATAAAGTTATCCAGAAAAATGATGTAATGATTTACAAACACCCCAATAGCAAAATGGTGGACAACGGGCGTTTTCTGAATGGAAAAGCCTTTTTTTATAAAGGACAATATAATCGTGCTATTGAAAATTTTGATGAGGTAACGATGAAATACTCAAAATCAAGAATTACTCCGCAGGTAATATATTGGGAAGCCTTCACTTATTACCAAATGGGAAATAAGGAAATGACAAAAAGTATTTTGCAGCAATATCTTACAAATTTCGATTCTTTGAGAAGTGTAAAATCCAAAAATAAGAAATGGAAATATCCCAAAAAATTAGAGGCAGATGTTGCGCTATTGAAAGCCAAAATGTTGATTGAAGAAAGAAAATATAGTGCGGCAATCGTAGATTTGGAGAAGTCGGTAGGCTATATCAAAGACAAGAAAAAACGCCTAAAAACTTTCTATTTGTTGGGACAACTACATGCTGAAGAGAAAAACTATGCCGATGCTGCTAAATATTTTGGCTGGGTAGAGAAAAAAACAAATGATTATTCGATGGCTTTTCGTGCCAAAATGCGCAAAGCACATATGATGACAGAGCAGGTAGGCAATGGGGAAACCTACCAAGATGTTTATGTATATTTGGCGAGTTTATTGATAGATGAAAAAAACACAGAATATCAAGACCAGATTTACTATGAAATGGGCTTATTGGAAGTAAAACAAAAAAACATTAAAGATGCCTTGGGATTTTTGAAAAAATCAACAAGAATGAGCAAAACAGATGTGCGTCAAAAAGCCTTGTCATTTTATGAATTGGGGCAGGTTTATTTTTATAACAAAAAAGAATATACGAAAGCTGCTATGTATTTTGACAGTGCCTCGATTACGATTCGAGAAAGTGACCCCGAATATCGAGAAATCAAAAAGGTAAGTGCTACTTTGAAGGAATATATGTCTTATAAAACGACCATTGCTTATCAAGATAGTTTGCTTTATTTGGCAACTCTGTCAAAAGAGGATTTGGAATCAGTGATAGATGCAGCGATTGCTGATGCTGAACGCAAGGCAAAAGAGGCGGAAGAAAAACGCAAAGAAATGGCGGAAGAAGCCGAAAACAACCCAGGTGCAGCAATCGCAACAAATCCCACGCTTGGCAATACTTCGCCTTCAGGTGTTTGGTATTTTGATGATGCTGGGACAGTTTCAAACGGGCGACTTAGTTTCAAGCAGCAATGGGGCAATCGAAAAGAAGAAGACAACTGGCGAAGAAAAACGAAGGCGATGGAATTTACCAATAATAATCCTGAAGAGCCTGGTGCAGCAACGCCCGAAGATTCTAATTCTGTAGCAACGACTCCTAAAATTGCGCCAGAAGATACGGCTTTGGCAAAAATATATGGCGAAGACCGCTACGTATATATGAAGCAAGTGCCAACTACCGAGGAAGCGAAATTGGCTTCAAATGAGAAAGTAGAAACGGCGATGTATAAATTGGGTGTTTTGTATGACCAAAAATTGATGCAGCAAGATTCCGCCCTCAAAACCTTTGAAAAACTGCTAAATCGTTATCCCAAAACAAAATATATTTTGCCTGTACAATATGCCTTGTACAGAATATATACGGTAAAAAATAGTCCAAGAGCGCAAACATACAAAAATTATATTCTCCAATTATATCCGAAAAGCATTTATGCCATGCTGATTCAGGGTGTTTCTCCCGAAATTATTGCGGCAGAAGGCAAAGAATATGAATTTGCGTACAGTGGTTTGTTTGAGTCGTTTAGCAATCGTCAATACGAAACGAGTTTGGGTTTTAGCGAATATTTGCTCAATCAATACAAAGACTATACAGACGTGGAATTGGACCAAGTCTATTTTATACAATCGCTGAGTTATGGCTATTTAGGCAAACAAGACAGCCTAAGAATTGGCTTGGAACGTTTAATCCTAAAATTTCCTGCTGCCAAAACCAAGCCCAAAGCCCAAGCGATTTTAGATGCCCTCAACGCAAAAAAATCTACGGGCATGAGTGGCGAAAATCCCGCAGGTAAGGGCGAAACGGCTGTAAACAAAAACAAAGCCAAAACAGAAGGCGGCGAAGAAGGTGGTATGACTCCAGAAGGTAAAGACCCACAAATGTCAGGGGAAAATGTAGATTCGGAAAATACGCCTGTATCCGAATCGCAAGAGCCGCCTGCCGACCCGAATGACGAGCGTTTCAAGAAATTTAGCAAAGACAAACCCACAGGCAATTATTTTGTCGTGTATTTATTGGAAAAAGGCAGCATTCCTGACATGGAAGCCAAAAACATCATGCAAAAGTTTTTGACCGAAAAATATGCAGGAAAAGGCTTAAAATCTGTGGTTTTCAACTACAAAGATGCGACAAACAAGGAATTTATCCTGCCATATATCACACGTTTTACCACCGCCGCAGATGCCGAAGCCTTTATCACAGACATCAAAAGCAGTCCTATTCATACACAATTAGCTAAAAAGCCCACAGACAAGTTGTTTTATATTACAAGCGAAAACTGGAATGTCTCTTTTAATAGCAAAAAAATAGAGGATTATATTGCGTATTTTGACGCAGGGTTTAATAAGTAAGCTTAAGCAAAATATAACTTGATGGCAGAAAATGCTACCATTAAATCTAGCAATCAAATCTTACCATATCTCACTAAAAACATGCACTATTTTTTTATTCCATTGGTTGCGCTTGCCGCATCATTGCTTACCTTTTTTTCGGGTTTTGGTTTAGGCACATTGCTTACGCCCATTATGGCTTTGTTTTTTCCGATAGAAATTGCGATTGCTTTGACAGGTATTGTGCATTTATTAAACAATATTTTCAAGTTTTTTTTGGTAAAAACACATACAAATTTTACCATTTTGCTGCGTTTTGGGCTGCCTTCTATTGTGGGAGCAATGGTAGGGGCATTTTTGTTGTCGTATCTTGGCGAGATAAAAACGCCTTTGTACGATTATACAATCGCTGCGCATCATTACGAAGTTACAAGCCTGAAACTAAGTATTGCTTTGTTAATTTTGTTTTTCACTTTTTGGGAAATGTTGCCTTCTACCCAAAATATCGTTTTTCCTGAAAAATATTTGAGCTTGGGGGGAATGATTAGCGGCTTTTTTGGCGGGCTTTCGGGCAATCAGGGCGCATTGCGTAGTGCTTTTTTGACAAAATTGGCTTTGTCTAAAGAAACTTTTATCGCCACAGGCATAGCGATTGCGTGCTTGGTAGATATAACTCGCTTGCCTGTTTATTTTTTGAAGGAAAATAAATGGGCTGCTGTAACAGACAATGTCATTTTGCTGCTAATTACGTGTTTGTCGGCTTTTTTGGGAGCATATTTTGGTAATAAACTCCTCAAAAAAGCAACCTTGCAACTTGTACAAAAATTTGTAACATTCGGGCTTGTGGCAATTGCGCTTGCAATGGCGTTGGGATTGATATAAGAAATGCCTTTTTTAGGTTCTCGCAGATGAACAGAGATGAAGAACGCAGATTTTCGCAAATCAGGGCTTTTATCTGCGTGCGAAAATCTGTGTGAACCTAAATAATTACCTTTTTTGTAATATTTCCGCTCAAAACACTACTTATTCTGCTAAACGCAACACATCAAATATGTCATTTCTTGAAGTAAATTCTGTTACCAAACGTTTTCAAGACCATTTAGCGGTAGATAATGTTTCGCTTTCTGTGCCACAGGGCAGCATTTATGGTTTGCTGGGACCTAATGGGGCGGGCAAAACGAGCATTATCCGCATGATTACAGGCATTTTTGAACCTGATTCGGGCGAAATTTTGTTAGATGGCGTAAAATTGGCACGTAGAGATATTTCGAGAATTGGTTATATGCCCGAGGAAAGAGGGCTTTACAAAAAAACAAAAGTAATTGAGCAAATTACGTATTTGTTGCGGTTGAAAGGTTTGGATAGAAGGAAAGCAGAAAAAGTGGCTTGGGAATGGTTGGAAAAAATGGGGCTGCAAGATTGGGGAAAGCGGCTAACTTCTGACCTTTCCAAAGGTATGCAACAAAAAGTGCAATTTATTTCTACCGTTGCCCACGAACCCGATTTGCTGATTTTGGACGAGCCTGTTTCGGGCTTAGACCCTGTGAATGCAAAGGTCATGGAGCAGGAAATTCTGGCATTGAAGAAAAAAGGCAAAACTATTATTTTTTCTACACATCGTTTGGAACAAGTAGAAGATATGTGTGATGGTTTGGCATTGATAAATAAAGGTAAATTATTGATAGAAAACACTTTACCCGAAGTAAAAAAACAATTTCAGAAAAATCTTTTCCGCTTGGAATATACAGGAGAAGCTGATTTTATGACCCATATTCCCGAAATTAACATCACAGATACCCAAAATGGAGGCATTATTTTTGCCGTAAAAGACAGCTTTTCTACTGCGCACTTGCTCAAAAAACTAAGCGATTTGCCCATTGAAATTACCGCTTTTGTGAGAGAAGTACCTAAGTTGAATGATATTTTCATTGAATTAGTGGGTGGAAATATCCCCGAAAATTGACATAAAATAGTGCTAATTTCAAGTTTTGGCTTTACATTTGCTACAAAAATGGGATATGCAGCAGATAGACGATTTATTAAATCAAATTGCAAAACTAAAAGCAGAAAATAATGCCTTATGTCAAGAACGAAATTCCTATAAGCAACAATGGGAAAAGGCTGTTGCTATGCTCAATAGTTATAATGGTGCGATTTGGTACATAGACAGTAGCTATCATCTATTAGAATATAATAGCTATTTTGAAGCAGATATGCTTCAATTTTATGGTTTTTTGCCCCAAAAAGGAGAGCTTATTTTTGGGACAGAAGATATAGGGAGTCCTTCTGCAAGTTTTTGGTTAGCCAAATATGACAAAGCATTAAAGGGTGAGAAGGTTATTTTTTCTTTTCCAGTTGTTACCCCTAACAACAATCAATGCTATGAATGTTCTCTGTTTCCCGTAAAAGATGCCGCAGGAAATGTGATAGGTGTGCATGGTTTTAAAGAAGATATAACAGAAAGAAAAGAGGTGGAACGGGTGATGGAGATAACACAAGCAAGGCTTTCTTTGGCGCATAAGGTAGCAAAATTGGGAACTTGGACGCTTTTTTTTGATACAGGAGAAATACATTTGTCGGGGGAGATGCAGATGATGTTGGAATTAGATGCACCTTATCACAATCCGCTTGTGATGCAATTGAAGGAATATCAAGCACGATTTGTACAAAAAAATAGCGAAAATCTCTTTTCGTCAAGTGTTCAAAATCTTTACGAACATAAAGAAGAAATAGGATATACCGATAAGTATGAATATATTTTACATTCGGCAAAGGGAAATGAGCGTAGCATTTTTGTGAAAAGAAGAATCATAGAAAAAGGCGTTGTTGAAGGACTTTCACAAGATATTACAGAATTTAGAACCATAGAAAAAGAACATGCACAACTCACCAATGATTTGTTGCAAAAAGTGAAAGATGCGGAACAGTTTACCTATATTGTTTCCCACAACCTGCGCTCACCTGTTGCCCGTTTGTTGGGGCTTAGTAGTTTATTTCAAACAGAAAATCCTGATAGCGAGCATAATAGCTTTATTATTAAGACCATACAAAAAGTAGTCGGGCAATTAGATGTAGTGATTACTGACCTCAATACGATACTTTCACTCAAAAAAGATATTCAAGAAGATTTAGCAGTTCTTTCTTTATCGGATTTATTGGAAGAAGTGAAAGAGTTTGTGCGTGCAGACATCGAAAAAGCCAAGGCAATTATCAAAATTGATGTGTCTCGCACACCCGAAATTTTGGCAATTCCTTCGTATGCACACAGTATTTTTACCAATTTTCTGACAAATGCCCTTAAATATAAACACCCTGATAGAGAACCGATTATACAAATAAATTCCTTTCCTACGGCAAAATACATTCGAGTAGATGTGTCCGATAATGGCATGGGTATGGACATGGAAAAAGTGAGACCTCGTTTATTCGCCCCTTTTTCTCGCTTTCATGGAGAGCATAAAATAGAAGGAAAAGGATTAGGTTTATTTTTGGTCAAAACGCAAATAGAAGCCATGGGTGGAAAAATAGAAATACAAAGTCATTTGGGGGTAGGCACAACTTTTTTTGTGTATTTTCCGATACCTCAATAAAATATTCCTAAAAAACGTAACCTTCTGGAAAACCTTTCCGTATAAACCCTCACTACTGGGGTTGTCACGGATTTGACGGGTTAGTGCAGGTAGCGTATAAGCATGCAGTGTCTTGTGTGGGAGACACTTTAATAAAGAACACTCAAATTTCAATCGGCAACACTACGTTCGCTCTTGCAGCCTAATTAGATTAGACAGCAGACGTTTTCCGAAGACCTGTAGCCTATTCAGGATTTCAATATGGAGGACGCATCATCCCAATAGGTCGCTGCAAAGTCAAGTTATGCGCTTTGCCTAAGATTAGGTAACAAAATCCTTGTAGAACGCTCTGCTGTTCAGGTGCTGCAAGGAACTCATGAACAGATAAGCATGTAGAAGGCGTTGCGCTCTCTAGCATCGGACGAGGGTTCGACTCCCTCCAACTCCACAAAAGGATAAAACACTAATAAACGGTGTTTTATCCTTTTTTTATGTAAAAATAAACTCAAACCTCTTTTATTCCGAAAATAGCCTACAAAATGAGCGATAGTTTAGCTGAAACTATCGCTCATTTTATCTATTCTACTGTTTCTAATCGTGCGTGATGTTTGAGTTTTTCTGCCAATTCTGCGCCCAAATATTGTTTAATCACATAATGTACTAGATGTAAAACAGGCGTAAAAATCAGTGCCATGATGAACTTGTATGGGTATCCCACTAATACTAATGCTATAAGCTGTGGCATCGTCCAATTTCCGAGCAAATAAAATGCAATAAATACGACCAAGAAACTATCTAAGAATTGAGAAATAAGGGTAGAAATTAAGGCTCTGCTTGAAATCGCATTTTCGCCTAAAGAGTGCCTCAATTTATGAAAAATAAATGCATCAAACCATTGACTCACAAAAAAAGTAACAAATGAGCCTAAAATAATATTCATGCCTTGCCCAAATATTTTTTGAAAAGCCACGTTTATATTGGGTTTAATATCGGTATAAGCAGCTACCCAAAAATCGGCAGGTGCTGTATGAATCGCCAAAAAAATCATGGCAAAAGCATACAAAATGAAACCCGCAGCAAGAAATGTGATAGTACGTACCCCTTTTTTTCCGTAATATTCGTTCACAATGTCTGTAAGGACAAACACAAAGGGCCACGGCAAGCTGCCTGCTGACATGTTGAAAGAAAGATTATTTTCGCCGAAAAGGGAAAAAGCGAATGGGGCAAA
>JAAFHL010000217.1 GCA_013298365.1 Bacteroidota bacterium
TTACGGCACAGTAATGCCCAACAGAGGCGTAACTTCAGGTTTAGCACCTGCTACAAGTTTGGTTAATTCTGGTGGAGGAAGACCTACTTTGGGAGGGAGAAATACATCAGGACAAACGGTTATTAGCAATGAAGTAGGTGGAAATGCAAACGGTGGCGTAAGACCTGCAAGTTCAAAACCTTCGGTTTATACAACCCCTCGTTCAAATGTGGAGTTTGACAATAAACCGCCTAAAACTTATACACCAAGCGAAAGTCGTCCTACAACTTCGCCCACAAAAACTTGGACAACACCTTCGGAGACAAGACCAAACACGTCTCCTACAACATCACCTTCACAAGCAACTCGCCCGCCTGCATATAACGCACCTTCGGGAACACGTAGCAATACATCTCCTGCAACTACTACACGCCCGCAAGAAACGCCAAAAGTGAACACCTCTGCTACAAAACCGCCTCGTTCAGAGCCTGTACGTACAGAACGTCCTGCACCTACTTTCTCTGCGCCATCTCGTTCAGAGCCAAGTCGTTCAGAGCCAAGTCGCTCACAACCAAGCAATTCAGGTGGCGGGGGACGCAGACCTAGATAATTTCTTTGGATAAATATATTCATAAATGGGTGGGCTTTGGCTCACCTTTTTTATACATACTTTTTTCATTAAAATATAATAATATGCAAAAATATTCCATTTTTTTATTCCTATTCGCATCATTTTCAGCTTTTTCTCAAAATGAATTAGATGCGCTTCGCTACTCAAATGATGGCTTGCAAGGAACAGCACGTGCCTTAGGCGTAGGTGGTGCAATGTCTGCAGTAGGGGCAGATTTGTCAGCGGCTGCACTCAATCCTGCGGGCTTAGGTTTGTATCAGTTTTCCGATTTTAGCCTCACTTTTAATTCTCAACCCACTTCGGAACAGGTAAATTATTTTGATGGAAAACAAAATTTTACCCAAAACCCTTTTTTTATGCAATCGCTCGGTATGGCAATACGTGGGCGAGTTTTTAAAGATGGAGAAGCAAAAACGCAGGGGTTGAAATCCTATACTGTCGCTTTTGGCTATCAAAGATTAGACAACTATCGTTCTGAATATCAAATAGAAGGCTATAATCGTTATAATTCTATTACAGATTATTTTGCACAAGCGGCAAATGGACAAGGAGATGCCGATTTGACAAACATTAATTACCCTGCTGCAGCTGCCTATCAAAGTTATGCCATTAATCCGATTTCAGGGCAAAACAATCAGTATTTTGGGGCTTTCCCTGGGGGCGGTTTGCAGCAAACCATTGATGTATCACAGGTAGGGAGAAAAGGGGAAACCTATATGGCACTTTCTGGAAATATCAATGATAAATTGTATGTTGGGGGGAAAATAGGTTTTCAAAATATAAGATATAAACAAGTAGTTTCCATCACAGAAAGAGACATAAATAATATACACGAAACTTATAACGACAATGCTGGGGCATTGGATTTTCCTGCCCGTCAATTTGATTACAAGGAATCGTTTGAAGGTATAGGTTCAGGAATTAATGCACAGTTTGGCATTATTTATCGCCCAATCAATAACCTGCGTATAGGGGCTTCGATTCTTTCGCCTACGCAAGTTTCGTTAAGCGATGATTATCAGTTTTCTATGCGAAATGTATTTCTTCAAAATGGGCAAGACACTACCATTAATATTGCGAGTGATGTGTTACTCAGCAATTATTCTGTTAAAACGCCCTATCAATACAATCTTGGTATAGCCTATTTGATTGGAAAACATGGTTTTATTTCTGCCGATATAAATATCAAAGATTATTCAAAAGCTTTTTTATCTTCTGATTTGGAACGAACAGACGAAAACTATTATTCGTATGATACAGAGAATGCCAATATTCGTAAATACCTAAGAAACACCATCAATTATCGTTTAGGGGGTGAATATCGTTTAAATAACTTCCGTCTTAGAGCAGGTGCAGGGCTTATGGTAAGTCCACTTGAAGAAAGTGTGAGCAAGTATCAAGATTCCTCTGACCCTACAAAACTTTTGTCATATAATGCGCAAAGACAGTATTTTACAGGCGGAGTAGGATATAGAGCAAAGGAATATTATATAGATTTAGCGTATATTCATCAAACCCAAAGAACGGTGTATGCGCCTTATCTTCTGGCAGGTAGTAGCGATTTTACTCCAAATGTGATAAATACGAGAACTATCCAAAACATTGTAGTAACAATGGGTTTGTGTTTTTAAGAAATGGCTTAATCGGTTGGTATTGATTAGGTAATAAATAAAATATGTAGTTTTTTTACTACATACATATAAGATAATGATTTAAAATCGTGCTAATCAACTACCTAAATATAGAAAAATATATGTATGAATTTGTAAGAAATAATATTTTTGCAACCCATTGCATAAATATTTCTATCTTTAAAAGATAAAAGGAATCCTCTCCTAAGAGCTTTTTCAAACGTATTAAAGAAAAAGCGGTTGAATTGAATTGGCTAGGGTATATTATCGGAATTTTTATTTTGATAGTAACTGCATGGAAACTATTTGAAAAGGCAGACATCCCTGGCTAGTGGAGCTTAATTCCTATTGGCAATGTGATTATGTTTTTAAAAATCATCGACAAAAAATGGACAAACATTTTCTGGTTATTAGTGCCTATCGCTAATATCGTATTCCTAGCGATTTGGGACATGGATTTGGCAGAGCATTTCGGAAAAGAGCGTCTATTTGGTTTAGGCATCTTTTTCTTGGGAAGTATCTTTGCCGGACTCATTACTTGGGAAGCCTAATCTTCGTAATTGTTAGTTTTGAATAGCAATATCCCATACAGGCATATCTTGTATGGGATATTTTTTATGGAAACAGAAAAAAAAATTGTATGCTTGCATAATATTTTTATATATTTGCAGTCGAATTTCTATTATAAAACTGTACATTTTCAATCGTAAAAAATATGCTTTTCACAGCAAATAGTCCTTCTCAAACATCAAACGCCTATCGCACCATCAAAAAAGTAGCAGTGCTTGGCTCTGGCGTGATGGGTTCACGTATCGCCTGTCATTTTGCCAACATAGGCGTAAAAGTTTTGTTGCTTGACATCGTGCCAAAAGACGCACCCGCAGGCGACAAAGCGGCTCGTAACAAAATCGTAAATGACGCACTTACTTTTGCTATCAAAGGCAAACCTGCGCCACTTTATGTTGATGAGTCTGCGAAATTGATTGAAACAGGCAATTTTGATGATGATTTTGCCAAAATAAAAGATTGTGATTGGGTGCTTGAAGCGGTGGTAGAAAGGTTGGATATCAAGAAATTGATTTATGAAAAAGTGGAGAAATATCGCAAACCAGGCAGTTTGATTACCTCTAATACTTCGGGCATTCCAATGTCTATGCTGGCTGAAGGACAAAGTGAGGACTTTCGCCGCAACTTCCTTGGCCCACGCTATTTGCGTTTGTTAGAAATCATTCCAGGTCCCGATACCGACCCCAAATTGATTGACTTTATGATGCACTATGGCGAGTTGTTTTTGGGCAAACAGATGGTTTTGTGCAAAGATACGCCTGCATTTATTGCAAATCGAGTAGGAATTTATGCCATGTCCAAGATTTTTGCTTTGACGATGGAATTAGATATGACGATTGAGGAGGTAGATAAATTGACAGGCTCGGCAATGGGTCGTCCAAATTCAGGTACATATAGATTGGGTGATATGGTGGGTTTGGACACAGCCGCAAAGGTAAATACAGGCATCTACGACAACTGCCCAAATGATGAGCAAAGAGACTTATTCAAAGTGCCTGTATTTTTAAGCGTATTAGAGAAAAATAGTTGGCTTGGCGACAAATCAGGGCAAGGTTTTTACAAAAAAACAAAAAATGCAGCAGGAGAAACGGAAATCCTTTCTTTTGACTTCAAAACATTAGATTATCGTGCAAAAGCAGACGTAAGATTTGACTCATTGAAACGTGCAAAAGATATGGAATCTTTGCCACAACGCATCAAATTCCTATTTGGCGCAGAAGACAAAGCAGGTATTTTTGTACGCCGTTCTTTGGCAGGCTTGTTTGCTTATGTTTCCAATCGTATTCCCGAAATTTCTGATGAACTCTACCTCATAGATGACGGGCTTCGTACAGGCTTTGCTTGGGACAAAGGGCCTTTTGAAGTATGGGACATGATTGGTTTACAAAACAGCCTCAAAGCCATTGAAGACGAAGGACTTACGATTTCTGATTGGGTAAAAGACATGATTGCCGCAGGACATACTTCTTTCTACAAAATAGAAAATGGTGTGCGCAAATATTATGACCAAATTTCAAAATCTTACAAAACCATTCCTGGTACAGAAAGCCTCATTATCCTCGAAAACTTGAAAGAAAGCAAGCAAATCTGGAC
Organism: Bacteroidota bacterium; assembly: GCA_013298365.1. Lineage (GTDB taxonomy): Bacteria > Bacteroidota > Bacteroidia > J057 > J057 > JAAFHL01. The sequence goes on from JAAFHL010000217.1 coordinate 4,402, forward strand.
AAATGGCGAATGTGCGATGTTAGATTTGGGTGATGGCATAGTAGGCGTAGAGTTTCGTTCTAAGGCAAATTCTTTGGGCGAAAGTGTGATAAAAGGCATTAATTATGCGATTGACTATGCAGAGAAAAATGGCTTAAATGGCGTTGTGATTGGCAATGAAGCACCTAATTTCTCGCTTGGCGCAAACCTTGCCCTCGTGCAAATGATGGCTTACGAAGGTGCTTGGGACGAATTGTATTTCGCGATAAAAACCTTCCAAGATACAGCAATGCGTATCCGTACCGCAAATGTGCCTGTTATCGTTGCGCCACACGGCATGACTTTGGGCGGCGGCTGCGAATATACCATGCACTCCGCTTGCGCAGTGGCTTCAGCGGAAACCTATATCGGTTTGGTAGAAGTAGGCGTAGGTTTGATTCCTGGCGGCGGCGGAACGAAAGAGTTTACCATGCGTGCAGCCGAAAAATACAGCAAACCCAATGTAGTAGAAATTAGCGTATTACAAGACTATTTTACGTCTATCGCCACCGCAAAAGTAGCAACTTCTGGCAACGAAGCCCGCAAAATCGGCATCTTACGTGATACTGACAAGGTAGTTGTAAACCTCAATCACCGCCTCAAAGTAGCAAAAGAAACGATTTTGGAACTACAAGAAGCAGGTTACACGCCTCGTTTGGAGAAAACAGACATCAAAGTTATGGGACGTAATGTGTTAGGCTCATTGTATGCTGCCGTTTATGGCATGTACAATGGTAATTACGCAAGCGAACATGATATGAAAATCGCTAAAAAAGTAGCTTATGTAATGACAGGCGGCGACCTCACAGGCGTAAATTATGTTTCTGAAAGCTATTTGTTGGGCTTGGAAAGAGAAGCATTTTTGAGTCTCTTGGGCGAAAAGAAAACCCTTGAACGTATTGCACATACCTTGAAGACAGGAAAACCGTTGAGAAATTAAAAAGTCCTTTTATGGTAGAGATACCACAAAAAGGTAAGATGATTCATTTTCATTTCACTGCGTGGTAGAGACACCATACTGGGGGAATAAAAATGAGATTAAAACATAATTTTTTTGTAATATAAGCATCGTTTTTAGAGGATTCTAAAAACGATGTTTTTTTTCGGCATTTTAATTTACCCACTCCCCTGTGTGGTGTCTCCACCACACGAGGGGGATTTTTTGCCAACAGCAAAAAAAAATTGCCGTAATATTCAATTTTTTTACAAATTTACGAAACAATTAGTAGAATACCTTGTTTAACTTTTGATATTAATAGTTAAACAAAACCAATATACAAATTATGGAGCATTTAAAAATTGCATCAGACAATTACGTAGCATTTACGTTTTTCATCGGAACGATGGCTATGATGGCTGCATCAGTATTCTTCTTCTTTGAATTGAGTACTACTTCAGCTAAGTGGAGAACATCTGTTCTTGTTTCAGGACTTATAACCTTTATTGCGGCAGTGCATTACTACTACATGAGAGGTTATAATTTGGAAACAGGAGATTCACCAACATTCTTCAGGTATGTGGACTGGATTCTGACAGTTCCGTTGATGTGTGTAGAGTTTTATTTGATAACTAAAAAAGCAGGAGCTAAGATTCAACTATTGTGGAAACTCATTTTTGCATCTTTAGTGATGTTGGTAACAGGTTATCTTGGGGAAACCATAGATAGAGGAAACAGTGTATTATGGGGCGTAGTATCTGGTGCTGCGTACTTCTACATTGCGTACATCATTTGGTTTGGTGAAGTAGCTAAATTAGCACAGACAGCAGGTCCACAAGTAGCAAAGGCTACAAGAATATTAGCGTGGTTCGTGCTTGTAGGTTGGGCTATTTATCCTTTGGGATACATATTAGGTACGCCAGGAGGTTTGTTTGGAATACAATTGGTATCTGACACAGCTGCAGCTGTTCATGCGATGGACATTGTGTACAACATTGCAGATGCTATCAACAAAATTGGTTTTGGTTTGGTTATTTATGCACTTAGTAGAAGTGAAGAATAACACACTTTTTCGCTCACACCGTTGCTATATCAGCTCGTACCAAGAATAGCCTTGGCATACAATTGAAGCAACACGCATAAGCGGAATCAGAAATTCCCCGATTGAAGTCTTCTTCAATCGGGGCAACTTTTTTATAATGGTAAAAATAGAACCTATATGGGTGGAAGTGGTGAAGACACTACATAGGGGAAATTAAACACATAATTCAAAATAAAAATCCACTAAAATAGTGCCATTTACTTGAATTTCAACCTTATGTGTTCCCCCATATAATTGCCGAGTTGTCATATTTGCACGAAACAGATGACGCTTACTCACAGAAATAGGCGTATTTTCAATGGCAGAAACCACCTTCAACTTATGGATTTTTTTATTGGAAAGTGTAGCTTGTTTACTTTGAAAATGCACAATATAATCAATCGCTAATGCTTGGGTTGCTAATGAGTTAAGCTGAAAAGAAAAATGCAAAGCTTCCCCAATTTTCACTTTTTCATCAAATGAAAGTTCAGACAAAGTGATGTTTTCACTATTCCCAAATCCTAATAATGCAAGGGCTTCCTGATTACCGTTTTTTATGAGCGTTCGCAAAGCATGTTTTAGGAGAAAATCCATTTCAGCAGGATTTTGTTTTTCCGATTTTTTCCAAGATTTAAGCGTTTGCAACACCCAATCAGGCTGTATTTTGGCAATATCATTCAAGTGATTTGCAACACTTCGAGTTACATAACGGGTTTTATCTGCATAAAGATTGTGCAACAAAGGCAAAGCATCTTCTACAGGAATATTGATTTTTTGCGACCAAGGCAATTTCGGGCGAGTTCCTTCACTACACAAACGCCTTACATGGTAATTGCTATCTTTTGTCCACTTTTCAAGTTCTGTCAAGGTTTCTTCAGGGAAACTATTCAGAAAATAGCGAATAGCATCTTCCGCCGAAAAACGTTTGGTCATTTCTTTCAAAGCAGCAAGCGAAAAAGATAAATTTTCCTGCGTACAACCATAATGCGCAACAAAATCATTATAGGGAGCATAAATAAAATCGCCAAAATCATTGTCTGTTAAATCTTCATTTAGGGCTGCAGGCAAAGCCGTCAAAAGAATATTTACCGCCGTTTTGTAATCTTGCGGCAGGTATTTTTGCAAACACTTGCGAATATGCGCAATACGTGCTTTTAACTCCAAGTTAGGAAAAGCTACAACTACTTCGTCATGAAAATTTGTCCCTTCAAATGAGGGATAAACAAGGCTAATTTGTGCCGACAAATGATGGATTTTTGCGGAATGGAAAAGATGGTCTTTGAGGGAAAATTTTTCTGCCATAATAGAAAGAAGGAAATGAAAACAAAGGTAAGTTATTTTAGCACAAGGAAAAAGGAAGATATTTATCATTGAAATGAGGACGCTCAAAATCTTGTTCAAAAAAGCTAAAAACTTCTTGTCTTTGCCTAAAATAAAAATCAATGCAAAAATACCTCAAAATACCGTATGGGCTTGCCAA
>JAAFHL010000218.1 GCA_013298365.1 Bacteroidota bacterium
TTGCAATGTCGGAATAGCCCGAAAAGTCGCAATAAATTTGCAAAGCATAGCCATAAACCCCAAACAAATTTTCTAAACCTGTATATAACGTAGGCTCGTCAAAGATTCTATCTACAAAATTGATGCTTAGATAATCGGAAATAACCGTTTTTTTGAAAAGCCCTGTTACAATTAAAAAGACAGCTCGCCCAAACATCTCCCTTGTAACTAGATTTGGGCGATAAATTTGCGGGATAAAATCTTTGGCACGCACAATAGGACCCGCCACAAGTTGTGGAAAAAAAGACACGAAAAACGCATAATCTAAGATGCGTTTAATGGGTTTTATTTCGCCCCTATAAATGTCTATCGTATAACTCAATGACTGAAACGTGTAGAAAGAAATGCCTACGGGCAAGAAAATATCTAATTTATGGAAATTTCCGCCCGTAATAGCCATATAGCTTTCGTAGAAGAAATTAGTGTATTTAAAATACCCTAATACGCCTAAATTTACAATTAAACTAATGACAATAACAAGCTGCTTATGGGCTTTAGTTTCCGCACGATAAATCCATTCTCCCAGCGAATAATCTACAAGCGTGGACATAACTAAGAGCAAAAAATAGATGCCACTGGATTTATAATAAAAATAAAAGGAAAATAGTGTGAGAAAGATGATTTTGGGCGTATCATTTTTGCGCAGAAAATAGAAAACAAGCATTACTGCCCCAAAAAGCCACAAAAACAAGCCCGTATTGAAAATCATGGGGGCTTTCTCATTATATGTCAATAATTCTATCAGTCTTTGAAAATCTATCACTTTTTTTAATTTTTAAGAGGCGTATTTTTGGTTAAAAACTTCTTTTCTGTGGTATGCTAAATATTGGATTCTTGTTGAATTTAAAAATATAGCATCTAATTCATAATTTGACACAAACGCTTTTACATCATCCGAAATTTTTTCAGCAAAAAGTATCTTGCCCGAATCGTCAAAACTGATGTAACCCAAGTCAAATAATGCGTCCATATTTTTACTTAGCAAAATGCCGTTGTTTGCATCATAAGCCTCATTATCGTCAGATTTTATGAAGGGTTTAATATGACTTGCAATCAAAACAGGGTATGCCAGCTTTTCTACCATACATTTTGTATCACCATCTGTGAAGGCATTTGTTAATCGCCAATAATCTTCATACGTTTTCATTTGCTGCGTATATTTTTTGCGTATTTAAACTAAAAACTGGATTTTCTACAATAAACAAATATTCTGTATTTTCTTTTTTATTTTCTTTGCCCGTTACCTTGTAAACATGTTCTTTTTCAATGACTTGAATGTTTGTTGCATATTTTTGAAACAAGGTAATAAGTTATTCTTTGGTAGGAAAAGAACTATTATTATAGCTCAAAAACCAATATTTATATTTTTTTAGTTTAGAAAATAGGGTATCAAAAAGCTGAATAGCTGTTTTTTTATCCATAAAATGATGCTCAAAAGGCTGTTTTTTTTCCGATAAAATGTATTCATCTATCAAGCCATAAAAGCCAAAATAATTATTCATTGTTCCCGTATAAGGCGGGTCAAGGTAAACAATATCAGCTTCTACTTTTTCTAATACCTCAAAAACATCTTCATTAAAGGCTTTATTTTCTTTTTCATTGTCAAAAACAGCGCAATTATATTCCAAAAAATTCTCTAAAAAATGCTTTTTGAAACTTTTATTATGATAAGCTCTTTTTCGTTGATATTTTTCATAACTATACTGTTCATCTCGTAGTTGTGTGATTTGTTCCCAATTCAGATTAAAGCGAGAATAAGGCATTTTTCGTATCATAGACCGTCTAAGTAAGCTAAAAGCGATGGCTTTTTTATAGTCAGAAGACAGTTTTTCAATGTTTTCTCTATACAAATCTAACTGCATACATTCTTCTGGAAAGAAAAATACATTCGCATAATTTTCATACATAAATCCTTTGACGGGTTCGCCAGTGAAAATTATGTCTATATCTTTCATAGACAATCTTTCCGATTTATTTTCAATCAGTGCCTTAGAAATCATATAGTTAATTCTCAAAATATCATTTGAGAAAACCTGTAAACCTGCCAATTTTGATTGATAACTGATAGAATTTCCACCCGCAAAAGCATCAAAAATACTTTTGGCATCAGGTGGAAAAAAACTCGTTATCCAAGCAGCTATTTTTTCTTTATTTCCAATAAAATTAACATTCGGAAACTGTGGAATCATGTTGAATCATTTTTAGTAAAGTGGCTGCAATTTCTTTTGCCATAAGTGGCGGAACAGAATTTCCTACTTGTTGTTGTTGAGATAAGGAAGAACCTTTAAAATAAAGTCATCAGGGAAAGATTGTATTTTAGCTAACTCTCTAACAGTCAAGGCTCTATTTTGACTATAGTGAAAGATTTTTCGCATATCTCCTGTAATACATACTGCAGGTTCTTCGCTATTATAACGAATGTATTTTCGCACATCACCGCTTTGTGGACGAATTTCCACAGGAATTTCTAAGCGATTTCCACCATTAGAAATATAACTCATTTTTTCTAACATTTGCGCAGAGTGTTTCATCGCAACATGATTGGGAATAAGCGATTTTTCTCCAGACTTTAATATAGGAAAGTTTTGAATAGCTTGTTGTATTGTTTTATATTTACTCACACTTTTTTGAGGAAAAAGAATGTGATTTGATATTTTATTTCCAATAAATAATACCCTTTTTCGGATTTGAGCTACCCCAAAATCGGCGGAATTTACGATTTGACAGGCTACATTATATCCCAACTCCTCAAATAAAGCAATTATTTCCCCTTTTGTTCTTCCTTGATTATGAGTAAATAACCTTGCCACATTTTCCATGACAAAATAGGTAGGCTTAGTGATAGCAACAACCCTTGCAAACTCCTTAAAAAGTTGATTACGAGAATCTTCCATGAATTTTCTGCCAATATTGCCTGCCATACTAAAACCCTGACAAGGAGGACCTCCTATAACAACATCAACTTTTTTATTGCGAATGAATGCTAATATTTCATCTTCGCCTATATTTGAAATATCTTTTTGAATTAATAAGTGTTTAGGAAAGTTACTTTGGTAGGTTTTACAATAATTAGGCTCAATATCTATTGAAAACAGGTTTTTATAACCCATTTGCTCAAAACCTAAAGAGAACCCGCCGGCACCACAAAATAAATCTATATATGTTGGTTTTTTATTCATTTTCACTAAAATATTTTGCACAAAGATACATCTTTTTTAGAAAAAAAGGGGATATCTTCCCTTAAAATTTTATACTCTGTTTTTGATATAATTGAAGCTAAATTAATATATAAATAATTGATTATTAGTACTCTATATAATTTCAGTTTGATTACAAAAAACTATCTATTCTGCGACAAAATCCAACATTTTTTGTACTTGAACTTTTTTACTAAATTGTTTTTCAGCGATTTGCCTTGCATGTTGTTGATGTAGGCGCAACAAATCTTGGTTGATGAGATAATTTTGTATTTTTTCGATAAAAATGGAAGGTTGAGTAGGCGGAATATATGCGCCACATTCATTTGTTTCTACAATTTCTTGCATCCAGCCATTCATATTTACAAAAGAAACCAAGGACATTGCCAATGCGTCAAAGAGTTTATTGGGAGAATTGCTACGCAAAACAGGCAAATCTTGGAAGCAAGTATAAGAAAAATCCATCATAGAGAGGAAAAAAGGCATTTCTGCTTTGGGCAAAGGGTCGAGAAATTGAATATTGGACAATTTTTCTGCCTTTTTCACCAATCTTTCCTTCTCACTGCCCCAACCTAACACAAAAAAGCGTAGATTAAGTCCTTCTTTCTCCGAAATTTCCGCTAATTCCACAAAATAATCTACCTGATTTGCTTTTCCAATCGCCCCAAAATAGACAATTCCTTTTTCTCCTGCTGCTAAATACTTGTTTCGCTCCAAAAGATTAACTTCTCTGCGAAAAAAAAGCTCGGTATCTGAAAAATTGGAAATCATCGCCAAATTTTTAGGCAAAAAAGACAGATTTTTACTTATAATCCCTGCCAAAATCCCTGGCGAACAAGCAATGATTCGTTCTGCGTTTCGATATATCATTTCTTCAAAACGATATGCCGCCCACTTAACAAAACTATTTTTTATCCCGCCCGCTTCTATCGGAAATTGAGGCCATAAATCTCGCACTTCAAAAAGATAGGAAATATTAGCCATTTTTTTCAAATACAAAGCCACAATTCCTGTTGTAAGTGGCGGCGAAGAAATATAGGCAAAATCCACATTATCAAGTTTTTGTGCAACAAATATTGCATGAAGCGCAAATTTTGTATAAGCCCAAAAACGTTTCACAAAGCCAAAGGCATTTTGATAAGACACAGGAATATATCGCACCTCAACCCCTTCAATCGCTATCTTTTTCGCTTCCTGACCATTATAACTGGTAATTACCGTAACTCGATTTCCTGCTTGCACCAAAGCCCTCGCAAAATCGTAATGACGTGTGATACCCGACTCATTTGGGAGCGTAAAAAACTGTTCAATATAAACAATATGTCGCATGTTAAGGAACAAGGAAAGAAGGAAGAAGGAAAAATGTCCTTATACCTCACAAAATCAATTCCCAAATTCACTGCTAACTGTTCACTGTTCACTGTTCACTGAATAAGGGCTGCAAAGGTACAACCTCAAAAGGGCTTTGTCAATAGTTTTGAGAGAAATAATTTTGCGATGAAACGCTATCTAGTGCAAATAAAATAAAATATTAATTTTTATCAAGCATTAGTTCTCTGTTTCGCCTGTGCCGTAGGCACAAAATATTGGTAGAAATGGTGAAAAATACCCTAACATTACACATTTTTTTGTGCTTGCACGAAAATTTCGATGTGAGCGGGTGGCTTCTCTTATTTTTCTACCGATATTTTGCCCCTAACGGGGCAGGACGCAAAATCAATACTTTATTTTATTCACATTAATATTTTCGCTTGAAAATGTGTAAACGCCTAAAATTTCTCTTTATTTTCTGTTTATTTTCGTACTTTTGCCAAAAATTGTTGGCATATTTTATTCTTAAATTATGGTAGTAGTTAGTATTGTCTCCGAAGACCACGAGTTTGACCAGATATTTCGCATACGAAAAGAGGTTTTTGTGATAGAACAAGCCGTTCCCGAAGACGAGGAATGGGACGAGTTTGAACATATTTCTACGCATTACATCGCACACTTGAATAATGTAGCTGTAGGCACAGCAAGGTGGCGCAGGACTTTGACGGGCGATTATAAATTGGAGCGTTTTGCCGTCTTGATTTCTTATCGAGGATTAGGGGTGGGTGAGGCAATCCTAAAAACCGTATTAGCAGATGTGCCAAGAGAGGAGAACCGCAAAATTTACCTTCATGCGCAACTCTCTGCCAAAGGATTTTATGCCAAAAATGGCTTTGTAGCAGAAGGCGAAGAATTTGACGAGGCTGGGATTCGCCACGTTAAAATGGTGTATTATTAAGTGGAGAGTTGAAAGTTAGCACAAGTCTAAGATAATCAACTTATTAGCATGAGAATATTTGCTTAAATTCGTAGTTTATATTGGAATTTTCAAACTGACTAATGTTCCATTGCCCGTATTCTCAAATACAATCACATCGGGTATCTCGTAGATATTTTCCAAACGCACAATAATATTATTCAAACCTGTTCCTTTGCGCACTCGCTCAGGCACAATCCCTGCGCCATTATCATACACTTCTATTTTGAGAAAATCATGTTCGGGGTAGGCAATAATTGAGACTTCGCCTTTTGTGGTGATTTTGGCAATGCCATGTTTGATGCAATTTTCCACCAAAGTTTGCAATACAAAAGCAGGAATTTCTATGTCTTTTACCTCATCTTCCACTTCTATATGCACTGCAAGGCGACTGCCAAAACGGATTTGTTCTATTTCTAAATACGTGCGCACTAAGTCAATTTCTTTATACAAAGGCACAAAATTTTGGTCGGAAACTTTGAGGGTATAGCGAAAAATAAATGCCAATTTTTCTACCGCAGCCTCTGCTAAATCAGGCGAATCTTGAATCAGCGAAGCGATTGTATTGAGGGTATTGAACAAAAAATGCGGGTTAATTTGCGCACGCAAGGCTGTAAGATTTGCTTTATAGGTTTCTTCAAGCAATTCTTTTTCTCTTTGAATAAGTTGTAACACGCTCATCGTGAGGCGAATCTGTTGCAAAATTTGGGCAATAATTTCTACATCTGCCAGATTGTAAACGCCGCCTTTTTTTCTGTCTATCAATAGCAAACCGTAATTGCTTGTATGCACAGGAATGGAAAAAATGAGGGCATATTCTAAGGCTTTGACCTCCACATTTTCTGCAAAATAAAAACCAGATATTTCTTTATTTCTCGCCCACAACGTTTGCTCCTTTGCCAAAGCATTAAAAGCTGCATCAAAAAAAGGGCTTTCTTTTTCACTAAGCTGCTCGCCAAAAGCCAAATCACCTTTCCAGACCACTTTTAGCTTTGTTGCTGTCAAATATTCCCGCAATTCTTGCTCAAAATCCTCATATAATTTATTGGCAGCCGTATATTGTGGAATTTTAGAAAGGAAAATCCGAATTTTATCTTCTTTTTGTTGTTGTGAAAGAATGAAATATTTGCGGATACTTTTGTCATTGCTTAAATAAATCGCCCGGATAAGCATAATCAAAACAATAGAACTCACAACCTCCAAAATAGAAAGGTAGGGATTACCCGCAAAAATAAATTGAAAAACCTGATTTACAAGTAGATATGAAAATAAGGCTACGGCAAAAAAGATAATATATTGCAAAGTTTGATTTACCACCAAGCTCACTTTTCCAAATTTAAGGCGTTGAGATGCTGCGCCCAAAATAGGATAAAATTGTAGCAAAGCAAAGATAAAAGCAGCGTTTTCGTAGTTTGACGTTGTCATAGTATCGCTGTTTATCCCCAAAAGCGGAAAGTATATCAGCCCAGCAAAAGCTGTAACTGTGGCAAGGATTTGCAGCCATTTTCTGCGCAGAGAAAGGTTTTTTTCTTGCAAAAAAGCCCAGATATTTCCCCCTAAAATATGTAAGCAAAAAATAAAATAGCTCAAACATTCTAATTGTGGGGCAAAATATTTTAATTCTTTGTCTAAAAAAATAATTTTATAGGTAAAAAAAATAAAGATTGCCCCCAAAATAAGTGAGGCAATGCGCCAAAAAAGGTTCATTTTGCCTACATAATGCCAAACATAAAAAAGGCTGTACAAAAAGGAAAACAATACATATAACACAAAAAATGCTTTCTCAAACTGTAAAGCATTTTCTTTATACTGCACCACCCAATACAAATATCGAATACTTTGCAAAGCAAAAAAGGCAATAGCAGCCCACATCAAATTCCGCAAAATGCGATTATCTGTTCTTTTTTCTCGCAAAAGGGGTAACAAGATCAGCATGATTAAGACCAAAATAAATGTGGCTAATATGCTGACCCACAGCATAATCCGCCAATAATTTCCGTTTTCATTAAAAGAAAAAGACAGGCGATAACTATTGATGACAAAGGGTTCGGAAATCTCAACTGTTCCCAATGTTGGATTTTTTCTTTCTATCTGAAAAATAAAAATATTGCCTGGCGCAGATGCCCCCACAATCGTATCTACCGTTCCAGCCCGATAAATGTCATTGTAATCTATCTTTCGCAATTTGTCGCCCGCCTCAATATATTCAGGAATTTGAGAAAGCCGATAAGGTTCGCTTGCTTGCTGCAACAAGGGGTGAACCCGTTCTGCAACTACACCCGTAGGCGTATTTTTCCATACAATTCGGTCATCTCCCGCAATTTCCGCAGAAATATTGCCCTTGTGAAAAAGGACATGCCGAAA
>JAAFHL010000219.1 GCA_013298365.1 Bacteroidota bacterium
ATTAGCTTACACAAATAACATCTTTATTGCGCAATTTACTAAAACATTGTACGTTTTTTTTCATTTTTCAAATATTTTAACCAAATTTACGCCCACAAACGATATTTTATCAAAAAAACAAGTATGGCATAATAAATGTAGCCATATTTGGCAGATACTACTATAAATTTAATCTTACAATTATGCGAAAATTCTATTTTATCTTTCTTTTTTTCCTTTGTACAATGCAATTGACATGGGCAAAATATGACTACACCTTGCGTTGGGACAAACCGAATACGCACTTGTACAAAATCACACTTAGTACAGAACCTCAAACGGCAACCTATACCGATTTTCAGATTGCAACTTGGCGACCTGGTCGTTATATTGACCAAGATTATGCGGCGGCAGTAGCCAATTTTGTAGCCCAAAACACAGATGGTACAGCTTTATCGTTTACCAAAATCAACAAAAATACTTGGCGTGTTTCTCACCCAAAAGTAACAAAATTAGAAATAGCTTATACTTATTACGCCAATAATGAAGATGCAGGTTCAAGTTACTATGCCGATGGGCAAGTGTATTTTAATCCTATCAATTGCTTTATGTATGTGGCAGGTAAGTGGAATGATGCGGTAAGCTTGAATATACCTGACTTACCTCAAGACTGGAAAGCTGCTACTGCACTTTCTCCTGTCAGCAAAGATGGCAAAACATATAGTGCACCTTCTTTCCATGAGTTTGCCGATTGTCCTTCTGTTTTTTCTAACAAAATGAAGACCTTGTCTTTTAGCACACAGGGTTCTGTATTCTACCTTCATTTTCAAGGCGATTACAAAGGAGATGCGGTTACCGACTCTTCCGCAGTCAAAAACATGCGTAAGATTGTTGCAGAACAAGGGGCTGTTTTTGGGGGATTTCCTTTTAACAATTTCCATTTTATCTATCGTTTGGTAGAAGCGGACATTCATCATGCCGTTGAACATGCAAATTCTACTTCTGTTGCCTTGCCTTCAAAAGTGAGTGAATCACCCGAGGCTATTAAAGGTATTTTGAATATTTCGAGCCACGAATTTTGGCATGTTTGGAATGTAAAAAGAATCCGTCCTGCGGCACTTTTGCCGTATGATTATAATGAAGAGCAGTTTACAGGCTTACACTGGTTTACAGAAGGTGTTACTGAATATTATTCTACCCTCACAAACATTCGTTCAGGCGTGATTAGCAGGGAGCAAGGGCTGGGGATTTTTGCCAAAAGTATTCAATCTGTGGAAAACAATTACGGTTATTCCTTTATCTCACCTTACTATTCTAGCTATGATAGCTGGCTCTCACCTTCTCAGTATTCACAACCGCATCTCCGTAATTCTTTTTATGTCTCAGGACAAGTTTTGGGTTTATTGATTGATTTGCAGATTCGTACACAATCTAAGGGGGAAAAGTCGCTTGATGATGTGTTTCGCTATTTATACAAAGAATATGGCAGCCTCAACAAAGGGCTTAGTGAAGATGGCGTGCAAAAAGCGATAGAAACAGTTACGGGAAATTCTTGGAAAACCTTTTTTGAAAAATATGTGTATGGTAATGCACCCAAAAATTATGCGGAATTATTGGCGGGTTCGGGTTTGAATATCAATATAGCTGAAAGTGCGGACAATACTTGGGAAAAATTTGGCGTTTTGCAGTTTAGTGAAAGTGCGCAAGGTTGGTTTGTCAAAAAAATACATGCAGGCAGCGATGCGTATCTTGCAGGAGTAGGGACAGGTGATTTGATTACGTCAGTAAATGGCGAAAAAGCGGGCAAATTAGACCAAACTACTTTTTTCAGTTCTTTGAAGGTAGGGCAACGAATTTCTATTACCTATATCAATGCACAAGGCAACGAATACATCGCAGATTTTGCATTTACAGGTAATGGAACGCCAAAAATTTGCGCACTTTCTGTGGCAAAAGAAAACAAAATGGTTGATAAATGGCTTAGTTCGTTGGTCAAATAATGCTTGCTGTAACAAAAAAGTGCTGGAAACACAAAAAGAGAAGGTCTTTTTGTGTTTCCAGCATAAGAAAATAAGGGTGGACCAGCAAATGCAGCGTGTGTAGTTGAGCGGAGCCGAAACTACACACCTCATTTGACGAAGCCAAACAAATAGTGGTCATTTCGACTCTGCTCATTTCGGTGAAGCTCACTACATGCAACGCAATGACTACCTAATCTGTATTTGTTCGGACGCCCAAATCTATTGAAAAATCCATTTTACTAACTGTCCAAAACTTGGTTTTTTGCCATACATCAAGATACCTACTCGATAAATTCTGCCAGCCGCCCAGACCGTTGCTAAAAAAGAGGCTATGAGGATAGCAATGGAGATAATAATTTGATATACAGGAACTTCTGTAAGTGCCATACGAGACATCATGACCATCGGGGAGAAGAACGGAAACATGGAGGCAAAAATGGCAAATCCTGAATTGGGATTGCTTAAAATATTGGTTACAAACAACATAGGTAATACAGATGTAAGTGTAAGCGGGGTAGAAAACTGCTGTGCATCTTGTATGTTATCCGTTGCTGCGCCAAGTGCGGCATATAGTGAACCCATCAAGAAGAAGCCCCCAATGAAGTAAATGGGGAAAAGCCATAAAATATTCCAGTTAAAATTGCGAAGTCCGATAATCAACTCTCTTGCAAATTCTCCGCCCATTTCAGCATCTGCACCCGTAGGCATATTCGTTGATTGTGAAGCGATGAGGTCTTCCGGCGAAATAGAAATTCCCATCAAAATGGTTGCCCCAAACAATACAACCCCTGACAAAACTACCCACAACAGAAACTGTGTAAGTCCTGCCAAAGCCACAGCTAATATCTTGCCTAACAGCAATTTAAAAGGTGAAATAGAAGAAATAATGATTTCTACAATGCGATTGTTTTTTTCTTCTATTACGCTTTGCATCAGCATAGAACCATAAATTACCACCAACATATACATCAACAAATTCATGATAAAACCCAGCATATAGGCGATTGTTCCACTTGTTTGCTGTGTGCCCTCTTGTGTGATTTTTTGGGTACTTGCCTCCAATTTAAAATCTAAGGCATCTAACTGACTTTGATTTATGCCCATTTTGTCTCGCTTATAAGCATAAATTGCGGCTTTAATACGCTTTTCTATTTCCCTTTTCACATTCTCATTCACATTATTGCCGCCATGATATAAGGGAAAAGAAATTTGCTTTCTTGCTAACAATCCCGTATCAGGTAACACAATCAAAATATCCTGCTGACTATTTTCAACAATGTTTTTGATAGAATCAATATTGCTTTTGGTAAATTTATACGTTATTCCTTCGCCCGAAACCAAAGTAGGACTAATGGGAGATACCGCATTTTCCATCACCCAAACCGTTGTAGCCGACTTTTCTGTCCACAACATAGACACAATTTGAATCCCAAAAATGAGTGCCATGCCAATAGGGAGCAGCAAAGTAGTGAGCCAGAAGGCTTTACGAGTTACAATATTGAGATATTCACGTTCAAAAACAGTCCAAATAAGCATATTAGGCGTTCTTTTATGGTTTAGCAGATATTCGCAAATGAAGGTAGAGATGTTTCGACAAGCGCAACAATCCCACAGATTTAGTATAATTGAGATATGTTAGTAGTAAAAAGGAGAAATAGATTACAGATTTGGGGCATTTGCTGTCTATTTTTATAGATTTCATGCCTTTTTTCATAACAATAACTCCAACATATATTCACAAATCCCATTTCTGTACTATCTTTGCGAGGTTTTTATTCAACACACATCTATTATGAGCAAAGAAGGACACAAAAGTGATGGCGTAGGACATATTGTTCAAAGCCTTGTCGTCAATTTATTAATTGTATTAAGCAAAGGTTTTGCTGCTTTTATGACAGGTTCGGGCGCAATGCTGGCAGAAACCATACACTCCTTTGCAGACTGCGCCAATCAAGCCCTATTGTTATTGGGCGTAAAGCAAAGTAAAAAATCGCCTGACATCAAACATCCACTTGGCTATGGGCGGGCAGTATATTTTTGGTCATTTATGGTGGCAATGCTGCTTTTTTCTATTGGGGGAATGTTCTCTATTTACGAAGGTATTCACAAATATCAACATCCCGAAGCGGTAGAAAATGTGATGTGGGGCATTGGCGTTTTGGGATTTTCAATTTGTTTGGAAGGATATGCTTTATTTTCCAATATCTTGGAAATCAACCAAAGACGTGGCAAAACCAGCATCATGCGTTATTTGAATGAAACCAAAGACAGCGATTTAATTGTCATTTTTGGGGAAAACTTTGCAGCAGTTGTAGGGCTTGCCCTTGCACTTATTGCCATGATACTTTCCTATTCTACCAATGATGGCAAATATGATGCTTTAGGTTCTTTGGCAATCGGGATTGTCTTAATTTTGGTGGCAATTTTCTTGTCTATCAAAGTAAAATCTCTCTTGATTGGCGAATCTGCTGACCCAATTATCACAGAAACTGCACAAGAAATTTCGATTAAACACCCTAATATCAAAGCGTTAATCAACTGCATTACCATTCAACAAGGACCTGGCGAGGTATTGGGCTGCGTAAAAATTATGTGCGAGCCACATCTTACCGCCTATCAAGTCAGCGAGTTGATAAATGACTTCGAAAAACAACTACGTGATGCTTGTCCAGAGGTAAAATGGCTGTATGTAGAACCTGATTTACAAGAATGGAAAGAAGGTAAGAAAATACAAGGACTTGATTCTTAATATTTTGAGTAAAGTCGCAAAGAAAACAAATTTTGTTTTCTTTGCGACTTTGCATTTTCTAAGTATATGTGAAAAAGCCATCGTGAAAAAAGCTATTTCTTGATATATTTTTTGTAAATAAAGAAGCCTACTATTCCAAATAAAATCAAGCCCCAAATTTCTACCAAGAACAAGAAAATTGCCTCCAAAATATGCCAGCCACCTTTCAAGGATTGCCAAATTTTGATACCTAAATGCGGTTCATATTCGTCTATATTTTCCTCATTTGCAATCATTTCCCTTTTTATTGTTTCTCTTTGATAGATGGTCAAATTGATGGTACTAAAATTGATTTGGTCTTTTAAGGAAAGATTAGCAATTTTGGCATTATCGCCTTGTTCTTCTCGGTTATAAAGTGCGTTTTCTACATCGGCTGTTTCTTGCAATTTTTTACCTCTGTTATCAATCGCATTTGTTAGCCTTGCTTCATTTTTAGCAGCTCTTTTTTGTGCCAAATCATTAGACAGCATTTGCAAAGCGACATCTTCTGCCTTGATGATTCTATGGTCTAAATAATCTATATTTTTGGCTATTTCCTTTAATGTCGTATCTAATTTCACGTTTGGTACACGCAGCGTAATCGTATTGCTAACCACATATTTTGTCGTTTCGAGCGATGAATCTGCACTAATTGCCGTATTTGTAACATTGGAAATGCTGCTTATCAGATTCGTAAAAGCCACAAAACCACCTTGTTTCGTAGTAATTGCCTCAATGTCGTAGGTAGAAGTAATCACACTTTTTACTTTGAATTTCAAATCGGCAGTTCGCACAAACTTTCGAGTCGAATCTTTGCCATTTTCTACCGCCGCAGAGGACGAAACCAAGGTATTTGCATCTTTATTTGCTTGTTGCGTTCCCTTTTCCATTGGAGGCGGAACAGGTCTAGACTCTTCTGGCTTAGGAGATTCATTTGATGAAGGTATTTGTATTGCCTTAGCATCTTGAACTTGTTCAGATTTTTGGCAAGCTACAAGCGAAAAGGCAAGTACAAAGCCTAAGATAATTTGGCTATTTTTCATGATTGTAAAATGTTAAATCGTGGATAAATGTGTATAAGCTATCATACGTAAGATATTAAAAAATGTTATTCATTTTTTAATATTTAACATTTTTTTTTAATAATTTATTGTAAAATATTGATTTAGAGGTATTTATATATTAATTTTTTGAGTGAAAAATTCTAATACTTATTAATAAGTTACTATCTTTTCTATAAGAGAAGAAAAGGTGTGTTTTTCTGCAAATGCAATACTTATTTTTTTACTAAAATTGTTTAACTTTGCCAAAAGTTGTATTTTTTAGTATAAACAAAAGACTATGGACGTGTTATACTACGCTGATTTGGCGTATAGCAAGGTAAAAAAACAGTTTGACAAAACCGTAAACTATCTCAAAGCAGGTGATTTTCATTCGGCAGATGTAAAAAAAATGCCGAATGTAGGTTATTATCGTGCAAAATTGGACGATACAAACCGCCTTTTGTTCAAAATAGGCGAATTTGAAGGCAAAAAATATATTTTTCTCTTAGAAGTCATTTTGAACCATGACTATGACAAGTCTCGTTTTTTGAATGGGGCAGAAATAGATGATAGCAAACTTGTTGCGGTAAAAGATGAGAAAGCCCTAAAAAGTGAGGACATTACCACAATTGGCTTTATTAATAAAAAACAAAGTTCTTTTCATATTTTAGACAAAATTTTGTCCTTTGATGATACACAAGGCGAAATTTTGCATTTGCCTGCGCCATTGATTGTGATTGGCTCGGCAGGAAGTGGCAAAACAGCTTTGACTTTGGAAAAAGTGAAAACATTGAAAGGCAAGGTTTTATATATTACTTTGTCTCCTTATTTGGTCGAAAATTCTCGGAATTTATATTATTCTTTTGACTACGAAAATACGCAGCAAGAAGTGGAATTTCTTTCCTTTTTTGAATATCTTTCCATGTTAGAAGTGCCAAAAGGCAAGGAAATAGATTTTCGGGCATTTGAACAATGGGCAACTCG
This sequence comes from Bacteroidota bacterium, assembly GCA_013298365.1. Lineage (GTDB taxonomy): Bacteria > Bacteroidota > Bacteroidia > J057 > J057 > JAAFHL01. The sequence goes on from JAAFHL010000219.1 coordinate 6,795, forward strand.
CTACAAGCAGAGCCACAAAATCAAAGATACGTACAAGGTTTTTGAAGAATTTAAAGGCGTTTTGACGGGGTCAATTGTAGATAAAGCCTATTTGAGCAAGGCAGAATATATCAATTTAGGCATAAAACAGTCTATTTTTTCGGCGGCTGAAAGAGAAGTTCTCTATGATTTATTTTTGAAATACATAGATTATTTGGCAGAAAGCCCTTATTTTGACAGCAATATATTGGCTTTTCAATATCTCTCAAAAGTAGAAAAAGACTATGATTTTGTGGTCGTTGATGAGGTGCAAGACATTACAAATATTCAATTATATTTGATAATCAAGGCATTAAAGCACGCAACTAATTTCATCTTGTGCGGCGATGCCAATCAAATTGTGCATCCTAATTTCTTTTCTTGGTCGCAGCTCAAATCTATGTTTTACAAACAAGATTTACAAGCAAATATTATACGAGTCTTGGCGGCTAATTATCGAAATACGCCCGAAGTTACGCAAATAGCTAATCAACTATTGCGCATCAAAAATGCTCGTTTTGGTTCGATAGATAAAGAAAGTACGTTTTTGGTGGAATCTCGTTCACAACACAAAGGAGAAGTTGCATTTTTGGAAAATTTGCCCAAAATCAAAACCGAATTAAACGATAAAACCAAGCGTTCTACTCGTTTTGCGGTGCTTGTGATGCGCAACGAAGACAAACTGACGGCGAAAAAATTCTTTGAAACGCCTTTGTTATTTTCGGTTCAAGAAGCAAAAGGCTTGGAGTATGAAAACATTATTTTATTTAACATTATTTCTCAATACGAAAAAGAGTTTAGAGAGCTAACAAATGGCGTAGATAAGGCTGATTTGGAGGGGGAAATTGAGTATGCTCGCAGCAAAGACAAGGCAGATAAGTCCTTAGATGAGTATAAATTTTATGTAAATTCTTTGTATGTAGCCATGACAAGGGCGGTCAAGAATTTATATGTAATAGAAACAAATAAAAAGCATAACTTATTGGCTTTCTTGGGTTTAACAGAGTTTAAACAAAATACAAATGTCAAAGTAGATAACTCATCAAGCGA
>JAAFHL010000022.1:0-16767 GCA_013298365.1 Bacteroidota bacterium
TTCAAGGTATCTTTATAGCCTACACATTGGTCAGAACTTACCGTTAAGATATAATCTGTGGTGGAATTTGGCGAAGCGATAGGTGTTGCGCTATTTGCATCACTCAATCCCAAGGCAGGTGTCCAGCTATAGTTGTACAACGTACCAAATGGGTCTCCATCAGCTTTGCCATCTACTACAAGACTTGCCCCTTGACAAATATCCGCAACAGGGGGGTGAATAGAACCCGTAGGACGAGTGAATACTCTTACCGTTGCAGTATCTGTACCAATACAACCATTAGAAGTTACAGACAAGGTGAAAGTTGTCGTGAAATTAGGTTGCGCAGTTGTAACACCTGCATTTGGATTAGTGATATTGGTATTTGCATCATTGGGAGTCCATTGATACGCATATAAAGGACCTGCATTTTGCACAAAACCATATAAGGTAACAATATCGCCATAACAAATTTCCTGATAAGGTCCTGCTTCAACAATCGGCATAGGATTTACATATACTGTTGTTGTGCTTACCGTATCTAATGTACTTACCACACTTGAACAACCATTTGCAGAATATACAATCAACGTATAAATCTGTGTTTGTTGTGGACGCACAAATGGGCTTGGCAAAGTATCTTGTCCTGCAATCATGCCACCTGCTGTACCATTAGGTGTCCAAGAATATTGATAAGGACCAGGTGCTTGATTGTTTGCCGCTAAACCACCGTTTAAGAATACCCCAAATGAGTTAGGTGCATCACATATATTTTTGTTTGGACCTGCATCAGCAATCGGCTTAGGTTTCACCGTAACAAATACAGAATCTCTATTGCTCTTACAACCATACGCATCAGTAACTTGTACATAATACATTCTACTTCCCGTAGGATTGACATATGGGTCTTCGGTGTACGAGTTTCCAACAAAGCCACCCGGTAGCGGATTTGATTCCCATGTATAACCATAGTTTGGCGCACCACCCACAACGGTTGCATCTAACTGTACAGGACCATCACCTTCGCAGAATGCCACATCTATGCCCGCATTTACTTGTGGCGCATCACGCACAAAAACTTGTTGTGTGGAAGTATCTCTACAACCAAAATGATCTACCACTAAGGTAATCGTTTGGAAACCAGGCTGGTCAAATTGTATATCTCCAGGGCATGGCAATGTACTGAATTGATTATTTGCATTTGGACCGAAATCCCATGAGAATGCCAAAGGAGTCATCGAAGGTCCGCTATAGCAGAACAATAAAGAATCTCCCAAACAAGCATTTGTAGAACTGATGGTAAAATCAGCAACAGGCATTGGCACAACATCAAAATTCACAAAGGCAGAAGAGGTTGTAGTACAGCCATCATTCATGACGGTTACCGTTACCGTTTTATTGCCAGGATTCATATACACAATGCCCGAAGGATTCGTTTGATTGCTTGTAGCAGGAACAGCACTATTTCCAAAATCCCAGAATATAGAAGATGCTCCTGGGATAAGTGGTGTACCTGTATAAGTGAAATTATACGCATGACCTGCAAAACAACTGTCTCCTACGGGTGCAATTGCCGCAACAGGCACAGGCAATACATGGATTGTCAAACAAGAATCAGTAGAAGTACAGCCGTTTTCAATAACTGTCAAACAAATTTGATATGTACCTGGAGTTGTCCAGTATAAGTCATAAGGACCCTGACCTGAACCATTCGTAACAACCGCCGTTCCAAAATCCCAGTTGTAAACCGCAGTTGCAGGAGAACCACAAGCATACACAACTTGGTTAGAAATACCTGCACACACACTGTCAGGGACAGAGAAACAAGCCGTAGGAATTTCATTTACGACAATAGATTGCGTATTTTCTGCCCCTACACAGCCAAATTCTGTTACATTTAAGGTTACATAATGTAAGCCAGGCGTTGTCCAATAAACAGTGTAAGGTCCTTGTCCTGCGCCACTTGTTACGATGCCGCCATCAAAATTCCAAGAATAACTTGCGTTAGGGCTACCTGTACCTGTATAAGTAATCGTTGTTTCTTCCAACTCACATACAGGACTTGCAATCGTGAATGTGGTAGTAGGCACAGGATTAATCAATATCTGATTAGTTGTGATAGTTGAAGCACAACCTGCCTGACTTGTTACTTGCAAAGTAATATCATACGTACCTGCCGTAGGATAACACACTTGATGTGGTCCAGAGAAGTTTCCTCCTGGTGCTGCTAAGCCTCCATTGAATGACCAATTATAGGTTGCATTAGGCAAGGGAGGAAACGCATAGTTTACTGATGCACAACTACCTGCGCAGATAGGCGATTGTAGCGAGAACATAGACTGTGGTGTAGGTTCATAATTAACCAACATATTATCTATATTTGGGCAGCCCAAAGAGTCTATCGCTATTACTGTGTATTGAACAGGAGTAGTAATTGCTACATTTGAAACGACTGCTACACTCGGTTGTGCAATATTGGTAGAACCCAAAAATCCGAAATTTGCAGGATTTGAGAACCAACTATAGCTATAACCCGTTAGCGGAGGTGTACCAATGATACCGATTTGTGCAGGACAAAGGCTTATATCTGGACCCGCATCTGCTACGGTATTATTAGCAATCACAACGGTATCTAAGATTGAACCGCCACCACCAAGACCATTGCTTACAGTTACTTGATATATATACGTACCAGGCAACAAGAAATCATATACAAAATCATCACCTGTCATATTCCATGGGAAGTTTATCCCTGTCCAAGTATAACTAAATACAGGCGGTGGGCTACATATCGGCACAAGCACACAATTGGGCGAGGCTTGAAAATGCACTTGCGTACAGTTATTAATATCCGCCGTTACGATAGGTTCAAAATTACAACAGGTTACATTCAACGTTACCGTATATTGTTGTTTACCAATAATCGGACAATTATTGTCTTTCATGCTAAAGGTCATATAATACGTACCTGGCGTAGTAGGTACCGTCCAAGTTACATTTCCTGTCAAAGGTGAAGCACCTGTAATTGTCCCTGTTTGTGCAGGATTTGCCACATTGGAAAAGTTAGTCCCTGCCAAGTTTGTAGTAATCGTCATCTCCAAAAGCTGATTAGGGTCGGGGTCTTGTGCCGTAAAATTAAAGGATAGGTTTGAACTCGCACAAGTATTAATAGTCGTAGGTGCGGCAGTTGTTCCGTTTAAAATGTTGGAAATCCCTGCAATTCCATTCGGATCTATAGGTGCGGTCGGGGCAATATTTGGCGTAGTACATTGAATTACCGTAAACTGCATATCCCGAGAAACCGTTCCTATCAAAGTAGGCACACAGTTGATAGTGCGCCATTCTTGCACATATACACATAACACCCCTACCGCAGGTCCCCCACCACCAACTGTAGGGCTTACCGAAATAATCCCTGTATTTGAATTAATCGCCACATTCCAACCAGGTCCCAAAGGAGAAGTAGCTGAATAACCTGCATTATAGGTTACGAGCTGATTATCAGAAGCGAAACAAGCCCCTAATGAATATACCAAAGAGTCTCCATCTACGTCAAAAGCACCTTGGCTAAAGGTAAAAGATTGTCCTGCACAAATATAAGGTACAGGGTCATCACCAAAGCTAGGCGAGCTATTACATGGCGTAATATTAGGGCTAATGGTAGTAGATTGTGTATAAATACCATCTCCACCTGCTCCCGATGTAATCGCATAGTTTCTACAACAAGCGCCCCATTCAATCTGAATAGAGGTACAAGTGGTAGGACAAATATTGTAATCTTGAAACCATGTATATCCTACAACCCCTAATGCAGTAGAAGCTGCATTTGTACACGAGGTTACAGTACCGGGACAAATAGGCGTTACATCTTCTGCGGAAACTGCTATCCACGCCCCCAAAGGCTGCACTAAACAGCCACCAGGCAAACCTGTAACAAAAGCTGTTGTAGGCGTAGGAGCAGTAGCAATGCTAATCGGTGTATTTGTAGCCCCACCTAAACAGTCTAAGTAGATACTAAAATAGATGCGATAGGTACAAGGTCCTAAACACTCGTAGGTTACATCTACTCCCATGTAGTGAGATGCAGATACCCACTGTGAGAGGAAGAGCAAACAACTTAGGAAAAATAATCGAATGGAAAACTTCATCATATATGTAAATAATTAAAGTCTTAATATAGTGAAAAGTGGAGAGTGGAGAGTGGAAAGTGGAGAGTGGAGAGTGGAGAGTGGAGAGTGGAAAGTGGAAAGTGGAAAGTGGAAAGTGGAAAGTGGAGAGTGGAAAAACCATACAAATTATAGGTACAAACTCTCAACTTTTAACTTACGTATGTAAACACTCAACTTTTAACTTACGTATGTAAACACTCAACTTTTAACTATCAACTTTTAACTTATGTATGCAAACACTCAACTTTTAACTATCAACTTTTAACTTAACGTATGCAAACTATCAACGCTCAACTTTTAACTTTCAACTTAATAGAAATGTCTTTTTTTTTTACCCTGATATTTTCTGTTTATTTTGAATGAGAAACAAGATATATTCGTTTTCTTTGTAGAGAAATCAAGACAATTTCATTTCCATTTCAAATAAACACATTTTTCAGCTATGTTTCAAAACAAAAGCCTAAATAACAACATTTTTTCTACCCAAAAACCTCTTTTTTTACGAATGGGGATTTTTGGCTGCTTATCGGTTATAGTTAGTACCCTAATCGCACAACTCAATCCGATTGAGGGGGCAAAGTTAAATTATAATCACGTATTATTTCAATGGGAAAGCATAATAAATGCAGATTTATATGTTTTAGAAGTAAAAAACGTAATTACCAATCAATTTGTTACTCAAAAACAACCTTTACCTTCGGCAATTGTGAAGGCAGGACTTGCTTGGGGAGGACAATATGAATGGAAGGTTACTGCTTTTTCCCACAACAAAAAAGTCTATACAAGCCCTGCCCGCCATTTTAGTATCCTGAACAGTCCAAAAGTAGATAGTAGCCGCTATCAGCACCGCATTATCAAAAACGACCTCAATATAGATTCGCTTTATATTTTGGTAGATAACCCTGGCATTATCTTAGACACAAAGGGAAATCCTGTGTGGTTCTATCCGGATACAAATGTACAAAGAACTTTCAATTTACAACTACTCCCCAATGGAAATATGGCAGCTTTGCGGGCAAAAGGGAAAAGTTCGGGCAATGAAAATTTAGCTTTTGAGGAAATTTCGTTTACAGGAAAAAAAATATGGAAAGCACCTTGCACAGGCGAAGTCTCTGGTGATACAACAGAATTTTATCATCACGATTACCAAAAGCTATCAAATGGTCATTATTTGCTCATGGGCAATAAATTTGTGCCTCGCAAAATGAGTACAGACCCTAATGCCGTTGCGCTTATCATTCGCTACGGCACCATTATCGAATACAACCAAAAAGGCGATGTGATTTGGTCGTGGAGCAGCGAAACCTATCTCAAAGATGAAGATATTTTTGCGGAAGGAGTCAAAGACAATCCTTCGCATTTAAACGGTTTTTACCTTGACGAAGATGACGACCAATTATATATTTCGTTTCGTTATATAAATAGGGTCATTCGTTTGGATAGAGGCACAAATACGGTGGTACAATCTTTTGGGACAAAGTTGCCTTCAGGCGAGGCGCAATATGCAAATGATTTGTTTCATCAGCAACATTCGCCCAAAGTCTTTGACAATGATAAGTTTATGTGTATGTATGATAACGGAACAGGGCAGGGCAAAGATTCTGTTTCGTCCCTGCTCATTTTGGATATGCCCAAAGGAAATATCACCTGCAAAGTGCGTTACCGCTATCCGATGTGGTTTGGCAGAGGGCAGTCTTGGTCGTCTTCTAAGGGTGATGTGGACAAAATGTGGGACAATTTATATTTGGTAGATATGGGTGCAATTCCTCGTACCACCATTATTGAAGCCTTTGGCAGGGGGCTTGTGTGGCAATGTGACCATTATTCACGTCAGCACCCAAGCGCATCTTTTACACAAATGGACGAAAACTATCGTGCAGATTGGGCAAGAACGTTGTTTCCCATTCGTTGGGACATGACGATTGGCAAAGGCTATAAAGAAAAAGGCATACGTAAAAAGGCAAAATATCCTTTGGTTGTATATAATCATGGGACAGCAGGTAAATATCGGGTCGAAATTCGAGACAATTTGGGCGCACTTGCCTTCTCCGCAGACACAGATTTTCCTGCACCCGAATCGTATCAGTTTATAACGGTCATATTACCCAAAAAAACAAAAAAAGGACAGCCGATTGGCGAATTGAATGTCAAAAACTTGGCAACCGACCAAGAAGTGTATCGAGTAAATATCATTAAAAAATAGCGGTTTTGCTCGCTGATTTACCCACAGTTCGACTTAGTTCGGCTACGCTCACTACAAGTCGCTCACTGTGCAAGATTTAAGCGTAGATTTTCGCAAATAAATTCTTCCTGTAACGAAAAAAGTGTTGATTAATAAGCAATTCAACTGAAATTTAAGCTGATTTTTACGCAAAGATGCAAAGTAACCGCAAAGACGCAAAACAAAGAAATCAAGAAAATGGGTTTTGTGTGTATTTCTTTGCGCCTTTTTTCCTTGCCTCTTTGCGTAAAAATAAAAAAATAGGGTTTAAGCATACATAGTAAGCCCTATTTCAGCACTTTTTTCGTTACAGCAGGAATAAATGTATCATTTATGAAAATCTGCGTAAATTTCAATGATTGATGTAAGAAGGTTTCTTACGCAAACCCTAATTTTTCACTTTCAATTCTCAACTTTCAACTCTCCACTAATTCACCGCCTGCTCCATCACCACATTTCCCTCCGCATCAGTCAAACGAATGCGAAACTTCATTTTTGGTCCCATAAAATGCTTAAAAATATAGGTATAAGTTTTATTGCCAGAATAAATATGGCTATTTTTATACAAAGACATACATACCTCATTTTTTTCATTCACAATAAACAAAGAAGCACCAGTTATTTCTTTTTCTACCTTATAAGTAAGGGTCTTATTTAGAGTAATTAAATCGTATTTTTGAGCGGTTTCTTCGGGATTTACAGGTTTTTCAACCAAGACATTGCCTGATTTATCTTTGATTTTTAAGGTATAATTTTTCTCAATCGGCAAACGTTTACCAATGATAAAAGTCTTATTATGATGTCCTTTTTGTATCGGCAAATCGTAGGTAAGCGGGAAATATAGTTCTCCTTTTTCATCATAAATAGCAACATCTGCGGCAGTTTCTTGAGGCGCATCAAAATGCAAAAGTGTTTGTGTATCAAAGTAATGCAATTGTAAAACGGTATCTTTTGGCGAAATCCACCTTTGTTCTACCACTTCATCGCCATCAGTCAAACGCACAAAAAACTGCTTGGTAGAATCTAAATCGGTATGAAAAAAACCAAATTTCCATTGTTGATAACCCGCAGTGAATTTTTTATCTTGAAAACAAGTCTGTTGCAATTCTCCTTTTTCATCAAAAATAGCCAAAGTTGCGCCAGCTAAATTTCTATCTGTGCGCCACTCCAAACTTGTGCTAATATTGGTAATAAAATGCGGCTTAGGTACAAAAACAGTAGGCATCGGAATTTGCAACAATTCACTCACGATTTTGGCAATCCCCTTCACCTCGGGAATATTTGTACCATAAATATCCTTCATATTTGACCTATCTGCCACCGCCCACACAGCCGACTGCGCTGTAGAAGAAAGGTATTTATTTTCCGCCAAATATTCCGCCAATTTCAGCAAATCGCCTTCCGCTTTTTTGCCCAAACTAAATGGTTCTGCTCTACTTGGTCCAGCATTATGATGCTGTGTACACATAGTATTCACCTCTGCATATTGTATCTCATTTGGCTTGACAGAAACCATTAAAGGTTGTGTTACAATCAAATCTTGAACAGTAGTATCATCACTCACAAACACCCAACCTGCTGGTACAGAAATAGATATAAGCTGCGGGCTTGTATTTTTGATGCCCAAACGTACACATTTTCCATGATAGCCCCCTAAACCTTTTACCTGAATTGCCACTTTTTTGGAAGCAACGGCTTGGGCTAAATCCAAGGTTGTATTTTGTGCAAAAAGATTGATGCAAAAAAGAACAGCGAAAAAAGTGATAATCGTTTTCATTTTGAAGATATGTTAAAAGTTGATGCTTATACTACTTATATAATGAAAGCACTTCTCAAAAGATACAAAGCAGATACATTTTATTTTTCCAAAAATTGCGCTATCTATTTGGGAGAAAAGCCGTATCTTTGTGATATTATTCGTAATAAATACAATATTTTTCAGACAATTCAACATATTTCAGATGATATATACCGAAATTACACCCAATCCAGCCTCTTTGAAATTTGTAACAGGGCTTACATTTTTGAAAAAAGGCACAGCCGATTTTCCTTCTATTGATACCGTAGAAGATGCACCTTTGGTCAAAAAAATGTTTGATTTTCGTTTTACGGAAGGCATTTTAGTAGGGAAAAATTTTATTACCCTGACCAAAGGCAATGATTTTACTTGGGAAGAGGTGATTCCTGTGGTAAAAGATTTCTTAAAAAGCTATTTAGCTTCTGAACAGCCCGTTCTTACAGGCAAATACCTTCAAATAGAAGCAGATGCGCCAATCAACGAGTCGGAATTAGAGCAACGTATTCGCCAAATTATAGATGAAAGTGTGCGCCCTGCCGTAGAAAGAGATGGCGGAGACATTATTTATCAAGGCTTTGACGATGGCGTTGTGAAACTAAAAATGCAAGGAAGTTGTGCAGGTTGCCCATCTTCTATGGTTACACTCAAAGCAGGAATCGAGGGTTTGCTCACGCGTATGATTCCCGAAGTAAAAAGTGTGATAGCTATTTAATGATATTAGCCGTTTTGAAGGTCTGCGACCGTTCAAAAGGCTACAAAGTGCGTTATTTTTATTCAGACAAATTCAATCAATAATATGGCTTTACCAAATATTTTCACAAAAGAAGTAAGCGATTCTATTATCAACAGAATCAATCAATTAACACCACAAACGCAGGCAAAATGGGGCAAAATGGCGGTGGCACAGATGTTAGCACATTGCAATGTAACGTATGAAATGGCTTACGAAAACATTCACCCTAAGCCGAATGCTTTTATGAAATTTATCCTCAAATTGCTGGTAAAACCAAGCGTAGTAACGGAAAAAACCTACAAACAAAATGGTGGCACTGCGCCACAATTTGTGATAAAAGATGATAAAAAATTTGAAGTAGAGAAACAACGTCTCATTGCCTATATCCAAAAAACGCAATCCCTTGGCGAAGCACATTTTGATGGAAAAGAATCTCATTCTTTTGGGGCATTGAATAAAACCGAATGGAATAATATGCTTTACAAGCATTTAGACCATCATTTGACGCAGTTTGGGGTGTGAAATTTATTTACAAGTCATGATTAATCGCATAACATTCAAAAATTATAAACTCTTTAAAAGTAGGCAAACCTTAGAAATTAAGCCACTAACCATTTTAATTGGTAAAAATAGTGCAGGGAAAAGTGCTATTTTAAAGTTATTGCCTTTAATTGAAAATTCCTTATCAGGAACTTTTCCAGAGCCTTTGCGATTAAAAAATAACGAAATAGAAGTAGGCGGCGAGTTTAGGGATTTGGTTTATGAACGGAAAAGAATAGGGCGATTAGAAATTGGTTTGGAACAGGAAAATAATCGCTTACTTGTAGATATTGGTTTAGGTACAAGAACGGGAGATTTACTTTCATTTTTTTCTTGGAAGTATAATGAGGTAGAAACAGACTCTTATACAGAAAAATTTAAGGGATTTCAGCCCGAAAATAAAGCCCATTTGCCATTTTCTTTAAAAACAGAATACATTTCTTCTATAAGAAAAGGCTTAGAACGTTTTTTAGAGAAATTGCCTTCAGTACCAAAATCAGTAGGGCTTTATGGGGAAAATGTTTATTCTATTTTGATTGAAGATGCCTTAACTACCCCTCAAGCACTCATAAAAGCTGTTTCAACATTTTTTCGAGAGAATTTTGAAGGATGGGGGATTACTGTTAATCAAGACAATCCGCCACAATATCAAGTAGAATTGATAAAAGATAATTTAAAAATTAACTTTAAAGATGTAGGTTCAGGTATGATTTATGTTCTACCTTTAGTGGTTTGTGCCTTAATACCCGCTTTAGCAGAAATATTAATTATCATCGAAGAACCTGAATTAGATTTGCATCCTGCAGCCCATGGCAATTTAGCACAACTTTTTGCAGAATCTTTGAGAGATACAAATAAACATTATTTGATTGAGACACATTCACAGAATTTCATATTGAGGCTTCGTGCATTAATAGCTAAAGGTGATTTGCCTAAAGAGTCAGTCGTGATTTATTATGTAGATTTTGATGAGAATTCAAATGAAAGTAAATTGGTCAGAATAAATATTGATGAGTTGGGAAAGCCCCGAAATGAAAATGGAGAGATATTTTGGCCCAAAAACATCTTCAATGAAACATTAACCGAAACAAGTGCAATTAGAGATGCACAACTAAATAGACAAAATCATGGTGGTTGAGCTTAAAGAAGATATTTTTACGAATACTGATTTTAAAAGTATAAATTATCTTATTCAAATGCTGACTTACAAACAACGTTATCAGTTGTTTGTGGAATGGTCCCAGATAAAAGATACAGAACTATACCAAAGACTTGATGAAGATGATAAAAAGGAGATAGAAGAAAGTTATAATGACATTATTCAAAGCGGTTTAGATGCAAGTTATTTCATTTCAGAAAGTAATCATAACTCATGTTTTAGCATAGAAGAAGCTATCCGTTTTTTCATTCAACCCGTCTCCATTATTCTTGAAAATAGCTTGAATGACCAATATTTTATGATGGCAATCGTCAAGCATTTTGATAATACAGGGGAAGTCGCAAGACATCTAAAAAATGGTTAGATTCAGTTTGAAAACGCTGGTGGTTGCACAAATGTAGAGAATTTCATTAAAAGTAAGTTACAGTCTTTCAATAATTTAGCCATAAAATATATTAAAAATAATCGTGATTATTTGAGATGCTTTGTGATTTTGGATAGCGATAGATATTATTTTGCAATGCCACTAAAACCCGATAAAAAAAAGGTTGAAGATTATTTGATTGCTCATACTATTCCAAATCATATACTAGAAAAACGAGAGATGGAAAATTACATGCCAGATATTGTTTTACGCACTTTTAATGATGATTACCTGAATCTTTACCTGAAACTAACAAATTTACAAAAAGACTATTTTGATTTACAAAAAGGCTTCAATAAAAATCGTTCAGATAAAGATTTCAATATAAACATACTATCTCTTTATGCTAACATTTCTGAGAATGACTGGCGAATTTTGAAAAATGGAATTAAACTGTCTCCTTATGATAAATCATTCAAATCAGAATTTCCAAAGCTATTTGAAACAAGTCCTTTAATTGACAAACAAAGCCTATTATCAAGAGCAGATTCAATGGAACTTCAAGAAATTCTTAACAAAATAGCCGCATTATTATGAGTAATAAACTTAGGATAGAAACTAAAGTACGCCGCCTTATTTTTTATATTCAAGATATAGAAAAAGGATTATTGCAAATACCCCCATTTCATAGAGGTAAGATTTGGAATAATGAACAAAGAAAAGATTTATTTGATAGCATCAAAAAGGGCTATCCCATAGGCTCTGTTTTATTATGGCAACCAAACGAAAGAATATTTGATAAAAGTATCGAAAAAATAGGTTGTTATACTATTAACAGTGAAGATATTGCTGATTTTTCATATATTATAGATGGGGTTCAAAGACTTTCAACCCTATTTTGTTGCCTAATAGACCCTGATAAAACCCAACTTGCTGTTGATAAAACAGAATGGCAAAAAGAATTTTTTATTTGTTATGACTTAGAAAAAGAAGAGTTTTTTATTCCAAGAACATCAAACATTGAACTATATCAAATCCCAACTTATAAACTAATTGATACAAAAGCAGCTTTTGAATTTTATAGAGAATTAAATAAACAAAACTATTCAGAAGAACAAATCGAAGAATATATGGACAGATACGAAAACTTGTCCACTACCTTGGTTGATTACTCGTTACCTGCTAATCTAATGATTGGAGGAAGCCTTGAAGATGCTGTTAATATTTTTGTTACCACTAACTCTAAAGGTTCTAATAGTTCTCCAGATTGGATGGTTTCTGCACTTTCTTACAATAAAGATAACAAGAACTTTGCATTAGCTACACAAATAAACACTTTATTAGAACAACTAAAAACATATAATTTTGATAGTGTAACAAGAGAATGGATTTTCCAATGTATTATTAATTCATTTGGAAAACCTTTTTTTGACCAAAAAAACATGTTTGAAGTATTAGTAAAAAGACCAGAGTTTGTGGAAACATGTAAAAACACCCTTGAAAATATCAAAAAAGCAGTTCAATTTCTCTTTGAAGAATTATTAGTGATTGATAGTAAATTATTGCCGTATGGAAATCAACTTGTTTTCATCACTGATTTTTTCAATCAAGTAGTAAATCCGACAGAAACACATATCCAAAAACTGAAAGATTGGTTTTGGATAACGACTTATGCAAGCTATTTTACCATATATGCGTTGAGCAAACAAAGAGAGGCATATTATCAATTCCAAAAATTCATTGCTGATGAAAATGAGAATCCCGTTTATAATGACAAACCCGATTTGCCTTTTGATGTAACAGAATTTCCCAATAAAATCTTTTTTGGCAGTGTAAGGGCAAAAGCACTTTTATTGTTTATGCTAAATTATGCCAACGATTTCCAGAAAGTAGATGCTTTGGAAGTGGAAAGGCTAAATCTTAATTATCTTTTCTTTGATGTAAAAGACGAAAAAGGTAATTTTCCGCCAGAAAGTGCTGTACCGATTATAGAAATGATGCAATCGAAATTTCCGAAAACGAAAGATATGTCGTTTCTATTGAAAGAATATAATGAAGGATATGAAAAATACTTCTTGTCAAAAGAGATGTATTTCATTTTTAACTCTTTGGAAAAAGGTGATAAAAAAAATCAAATATTCTATATTAGAAAACATCTCATAGTAGAAGCGGAGCGAACTTTCGTAAAAAAGTTAGGGCTAAACTATGATGACACAAGATTTTCCTCTGTTTTTACAGGTATAACAATTATATCATAATAATCATACAAGGTCTGTTAAACAGATAATTCCCAACAACTTCGCAGGAATCGGATAATAATGTCCAATTCTTGCGATTTTGCTTTTTAATCTATCTTGCCCACCTGACAAAATAATCCCTTTTTCTTTCAGTTTTTTGCGATAAAAATCCATTTCTATATCGGGAAAAGAAAAAACGCTTAGCACATCTGCCTGATTTTCAGGGAATAAAACGCCACCTGCTTTTTCCAATTCCTTGCGAAAAACCTTTGCATTGTGGTGAATTTCATTCCAAACTAGGGGCAGTGTTTTTTGTTGAATGACAGACAAAGCCGCATCTATGCCATACAATAAATTGACAGGCGCAGAATAGGGATAGCTATTTTCCCTTGCATAGCGCAAATAATTGCCTACATGTAGCGCATCTGCAGCATGAGTTGAGCGCAATTTTTCGATTGCCAAAGGACTCATCGCCAAAAATGCGGTGCCTGTGGGATTTGTAAGGGCTTTTTGAGAAGAAACAGCAGCAGCATCTACCTGCCATTCGTCCATATAAAAAGGAGCTGCACCAATCGTACTGATGCCATCTACCAAAATCAAACAATCGGGAAATTGTCTTTTTACCTCAAAAGCAATTTCTTCAATGTCTTGTGTTACGCCTGTTGAGGTCTCGCAATGTGTGAGAATAACGGATTTTATGTTCTTATTTAGTTGGGCAAAAATAGCATCATTTGGAATCGCTTTTCCCCATTCTGCCTGAATATCAATTACTTCTAAGCCTATCAAACGCCCATAATCTGCCCATCTTTCGCTAAATTTTCCAAAATTGGCAACTATGATTTTATCTCCTTTTTGAAATAAACTATACATAACTGCCTCAAAACACAAAGAGCCGTTGCCAAGCATGGCACAAACTTCATATTCTGTTTGGAAAAAATATTGCAGTTTGCCTTTGAAAGTCGCAAAAAAAGCTTCAAAATCCGCACTTCTATGCGGAATTACTGGTTTTGAAATGGCTTGCATCACAAAATCGGGAATGGGAACGGGACCTGGTGTAAGTAGCATGGAATAAGTTGAGAGTGGAAAGTTGAGAGTGGAAAGTTATACTTTATTAGGCGGCTAAATTAGCGATTTATGCTGTAATTTGTCTAAAATAAAACCACAAAGTTCACAAAGAAAAGCACACACAAAGCACACAGAGTAGCTTATCTTCGATAATTTTTGTGTCCTTTATGAATCCTTTGAGAACTTTGTGGTAAAATCCCCCCTTTTATTCAAGTATTTTTATGACAAAAATATGAGTATTTGGACACAACGTCAAAACTATTTACCTTCACTTTCAACTTTCCACTTTAAACTCTCAACTTCTCACACTATCTTTGCAGCCTCAAATTCTTATTCATTATGATTCCAAAAGGCAAACTTATTCCCATTGGTGGGGCAGAAAAAAGGCATGAAGAACTGAAAACACCTGCTGAAATGCAAGCACCTGACAATCAATTAGCGGTATTGTCTCGTGTTTTGCAGGAAATGAAAGGCACAAAAACTCGTTTAGAAGTGATTACTTCTGCTTCGTCTATTCCGCATATTATTGGGGCAGATTATATGGCTTCTTTTCAAAGCATTGGTTGTGAGCATGTTAATATTTTAGATTTGCGTACCAAAAAAGATGTTTTGAAAAAAGAAAGCCTCCGCCGTTTAGAAGAAGCAGATGGAATCATGATTTCGGGAGGCAATCAAGCACGCTTAAGTCGTTCTTATTTGGGAACGCCTTTTTATGATTTACTCGTAGAACGTTATTGTAACGAACCCGATTTTGTGATAGCAGGCACAAGTGCTGGCGCAATGATTATGTCGAGTGCGATGATATATGATGGCACTTCAAAAGAGGCTTTGACTACGGGCAAAGCAAAAATCAGAGAAGGTTTTAGCCTTGTTCCCAAAAGTGTGATAGATTCGCATTTTGTCAATCGCAATCGTTTTGGGCGGCTCATGGTGGCTGTGGCAGAATATACTGACCATATCGGAATAGGTTTGGCAGAAGATACAGGCGTAATTATCACAGAGGGCAGGTATTTGGAGTGTATCGGTTCGGGGCAGGTGCATATTTTAGACGGCAAAAACTTGCGTATAGATAATATTGATGCAAGTGATGAGCCTTCCCATTTGATTCATTTTCAAAATATGTTGAGTCATTTGATGATAGAAGGTGATAGATTTGATTTAGTAAATAGAAAATTTCTATAAAATCTGACGATTTTGTGTAAAATATGCGGCTTTTGAAGGCGTAAAGGGCATATTCGCTTGTTCAATAATTTTGTTCAATATTTTTTACATAAAAGTTGAACAAAAATTTGGTGGTATCAATATTTTGTTCTACCTTTGCCTCAAATAAGTTAAACAAAACGCCATGCCAACAACGCTCGAAAACAGTATTACCGAAATTGGATACACTATGTATCCTGTAGCTTACAAATTTTGCAAAGATACAGATGTTGCCGAAGACATCGTGCAAGACACAATTTTGAAAGCCCTTGTGAATGCAAGTCGCTACAAAGAAGGGACAAATCTAAAAGGTTGGATTTACACCATTATGCGCAATATTTTCATTAACGAATACCGCCGTAAAAAGCGTTACTTCTACATGGAAAGTGCCAACGATTTTGACATTCATAACGAAGGAGTTCATATCTCTGGAAATGATGGGATTTCTGATTTGGGTTGCCAAGAAATTCAAAGACAGTTAGATTCAATTGAATTGAAGCATACAAAACCTTTCTTGATGCACTTTGATGGTTACAAATATGAAGAAATTGCAGAACATTTGAGCTTGCCAATTGGTACTGTAAAAAACAGAATTCATATTGCCCGCAAAGAATTACAAAGCAAAATGGCAAGAAGCTAAGACATTTTTGTTTGAAAATATAGAAAAATAGGCTATTTTTGTAAAATAATCCAATATTTTACAACATACATCTCCTATTCACTATGCTCAACGCATTTATTGATGGAATTGCTCTCTACAAGCAGTCATTTTCATTGCTCACAAAGCCACAAATATTAAAGTATGTGGTCTTAACAGGCTTTATTAGCATCTTATTAGGGCTAATCATTGTAGGCGGTAGTGTTTACAATGCTTGGGCTGCATATATCGATATTAAAGCTAGCTGGGGAGAAAGTGCTGACATTTGGCAGCTTCTCAAAGATATTTTTTTGGAAATAGTCCCCCTCATCATCTGGGTTTTATCATCACTCTTGCTCTACAAAAACCTTGTCTTAGTTGTGTGTAGTCCATTCATGTCCTCACTTTGCGCTGCTGTCGAAAAAACAATGAATGGCAGTACAAACGAAGTTGCCGTATCTTTTCTTGCCATCATAAGCCGAACCCTAAAAATCTCGCTATGGAGTATTTTATTTGAATTATTATTTAGCTTGCCCTGTTTATTGCTCAATTTTATTCCTGCGGTAGGAAGCATTGCTTCTGCAATAGGCTTGTTTCTTGTACAATCTTATTATGCAGGCGCAAATTATAGCGATTTTATCTTGGAAAGAAAAGGATATAACACG